>JAUPLK010000122.1 GCA_030836925.1 Pseudomonadota bacterium | reverse complement strand
CACCGACCAGCGCTGACAGCGACATGGGCAATAGCCCGAAGGCGGCCACCAGCACGACCATGAGCAGAATCATGAGCGCCCACGGTGCCCGGTCCGTATGCGGCAGATCGATGGTGCCATCGAGCACAAGTATCGAGCCGCTACTGCGCAGTTCGGCGATCGCGTCGCGTGCACCCTGCACCAGCAGTACATCGCCGGCCTGCAGGCGAATATTGCTCAGATCCTCGCTGAGATCGGCACCTGACATGGTGCGATGTATGGCGAGCGGAACCAGATTGTAGAGTGTGCTGAAATGTGCCGCGTTCAGAGTCCGGTTATGCAGCGGCGAACTGCGGGAAATCACGGCTTCTGCCAGCTGCTGCCCCTCTTCGTCGAGCGGTACGCCCGCACTCACCGGTGTGCCGACATCACTGGTGTTGTACAGCGTCGCACCCAGCAGACGTTCGTAGTTCTTCAGGTTGTCCGCCGTATCGCGGACATAGAGGCGATCACCGGCCTGCAGCTGCACGGATGGTTCCTTGACCGGCAACAGACCGTCACCGCGGCTGATGCGGTCGATACGCATGCGTTGCTCGGTGCGCTTGCGCACCTCGGCCAGGGTACGGCCGGCCGCGAAACCGGTCGCCTTGACATGCAATACCGCGTTGAAGAGGCGTGGTGAACTTTCGGAGGTCAGGGGTTTGCGTACCGGCAGCAGACGCGGTGCGACCAACCACAGGTACAGCAGACCAACCGCTCCGCCGACAGCTGCCGGCACAAAGAAATCGAACATGCCGATCGACATGCCGAATTCGCTCGCGATGCCCACCGCAAGGATGTTCGTGCCCGAGCCGATGGTCGTGGTCATGCCACCGAGCAACACCGCCATGCCCATCGGCAACAAGACGTTTGACGGCGCCTTGCCCGCGCGAAGCGAGCAGGCCACCAGCACCGGAATCAGCATGACGATCTGTGGCGTGTCATTGATGAAGCCGCTGGTCGCCCAGGATGTGACCAGCGTGACAAACAGCGCAAAGCGGGGGCGCCTTACCCAGGTACGCGCAAGCACGGTCACGAGCGGCTGCATGGCGCCCGTGCGGTCCAGTCCCTGCCCGAGCACCATCAGCGCACAGACGGTCACCAGTCCCTCATGACCAAAGTTGGCGAAGATATCCGCCGGCCGAAAGTCATCGTAGGGATAGAGATAAAAGATCAGGGCGAGTGCCAGCAACACCCACAGACTCGTCGCCTCGGCCCGGATATGCTCACGCGAGAACAAGTACAGCGCCGCACAGCTGAGACCCATGACGACAAAGGCATGCAGATCGGGCAGAGTCGGCAAGGGCTGATCCCCTGTTCTTTTGTATTTCGCCTGATTGGCGGCCAGATCGTATATCACGGGCTATTGCGGGCCGGCAATTCGGGCTGCGCATATGCGGCACACGCCGGGGAATAAGCGGTCGCCTGGCGCTTTTGCAGCCCGGTATCTGCGAAAATGCCGGCGCCAGACCGGCCAGCAAGGGCGCCCAAGTGACACCTGAAATACCGCAGCCAGCCCCGAGCGCCAGTGAAAAGCGCGGGGATATCCTGTTCCTGGCCAAGGACGCCGGCCTGCGCCAGGACGTCCATGATCTGGGCATGATCGTCGGGCAGTTGCTGGAGGAGCAGGGCGGCAAGGCCCTGCTCAACCGCGTCGAGCAGACGCGCCGGGCAGCAATCGACGCTCGCGAAGGCGATCCGGAGGCCGGCCGACGACTGGCGGCGCTGCTGGGTCCGCTGTCGGCAACCGAGGCCGAAACATTCATTCGCGCCTTCTCCACTTACTTCCAGGCCGTCAACAGCGCGGAACTGGTACACCGCATACGCCGCCGGCGCGCCTATCTGCGCGAAGGCAAACACCGCCAGCCGGGCGGCTTCGAGGACACTCTGTTCGAGCTGCGCGACATGGGCGTCACGCTTGCGGAGATCGGTGCGATCCTGGCCGATCTGAGCTTCGAGCCGGTACTCACCGCGCATCCGACCGAGCCCACCCGCCGCACCATCCTGCGCCGGCAGAAGGACATCGTGCGGCGGCTCACTGACATGCAGAACCCGTCGCTGTCACCGCGCGAGATCGCGGCCGACCTGGAGAATATCCGCGACGACATCACCGCCATCTGGCAAACCGACGAACACCCACCCGGTGTGCGTACCGTCGCTGACGAACTCGAGCATGTGCTGTTCTTCCTCACCGAGACCATCTATCGCGTCATCCCGGTGCTCTACGAGAACTTTGAAACCGCACTGGAAACGGTCTGGGGCGATGAAGCACGCCGCATAAAGCTGCCGGTGATGGTGCGGCTGGCCTCATGGATCGGCGGCGACATGGTCGGTCGCAACGAGATCACGGCGCGAACCATCCGCGAGCTGATCGGCCGGCAGCGCTCGTTGATACTCGACCTCTACCATCGCGAATGCAGGGAGCTCACCGAAAAACTCAGCCAGAGCCGGACGCGCATCGGTGTCTCGGCGGAGATCGAAGAACGCATCCGCCTGTATGCCGGACACTTTCCCAATGCCCTGAGCATGACGCCGGTACGTCACCGGGACATGCGCTACCGGGTCATGCTGCGCCTGATGATGGCGCGGCTGCAGTCGACTTTTTCGGATGGCCTGTTTCCCTATGACTCGGCCGAGGAACTGGCGGGCGACCTGCGCCTGATCATCGACAGCCTGGCCCGGCACGGTGGTCAGCACGCCGGCCTGTTCGCCGTGCGCCGACTGCTGCGACGGGTGGAAACCTTCGGTTTTCATTTCATGACGCTGGATATCCGCCAGGAAGCCGGCGTCAACCGCCGGATCATCGGCCGTAGCCTCGATGAAGCTGACTGGCTGCAGCAGAGCAGCGAGTACCGGACAGAGCGGCTGCGCAAGGCGCTCGCCGAGAACGAGTCGCCGCTCGTCGACTTTGACAACGAGGGCAAGCGGGCCATCGGCATTTTCCAGGCCATCGCCTTTTGCAGGCGGCGCTTTGGCGAGAAGTCGATCGGTCCTTATATCGTCAGCATGGCCGAAGGCGTTGATGACGTGCTGTCCGTGCTACTGCTGGCACAATGGAGCGAGCGACTGCGGCGCGAGGATGCCATCGCACTGGACATCGCCCCGGCCTTCGAGACCATCAGTGGTCTCGGTAATGCGGCTGCACTGATCAGCCAGCTCCATGCAGAGCCCGGCTACCGAAATCACCTCGCGGCCCGCGGTCGCCACCAGATCGTGATGCTCGGTGTATCCGACAGCAATGTCGACGCCGACCTGGCGTCGGCACGCTGGGCCCTGCTGAAGGCACAGCGCGAACTGCTGACCACCGCCAGAGCCAGGGATATCGCACTCACCATGTTTCATGGACGCGGGGGTGCGCTCGGCGCCGGCGGTGGCAAGGCACATGCCGACATACTCAGCGCACCACCCGGAACCGTGCAGGGAGGCGTGCGGGCCATCGAGCAGGGCGAACTGGTCGCCAACAAGTACGGTGTGCGCGCCATCGCGCTGCGCACGCTGGATCAGGCGCTTGCCGCCGTCACCCGCAGCAAGCTGCGGCCAAGCGAACCGCGCGCCGGCGAGCGGCCTGAATGGGAAGCGATCATCGAGGTCATCGTTTCGGCAGCCCGCAGCCAGTATCAGGCGCTGGTGCTGGAATCACCGGGCTTTTCGGAGTACTACCGGCTGGCCACGCCGGCCGACGTGATCGAGCGCATGCGCCACGGCAGCGATATGGAATCCGGTCTCTCCGATGGCCTGCTGGCGGCAGCCGGTACCGCGCCCTGGGTTTTTGCCTGGACGCAGAGTCGCAACATGCTGCCCGGCTGGTACGGCTTCGGTCATGGACTCGAGCGCGCCATGGAACAGTTTGGCGAAGCCAAACTGCACGAGATGCTGGCCGGCTGGTACTTCTTCCGCACACTGGTCTCCGACGTGGAAATAGCATTGGCCAAGAGTGATCTCACCATCGCCAGTCAGTATTCGGCGCTGGGCGGCGAACTGCACGAGCGGTTCTTTCCACGTATCCACGGCGAGTTCCTGCGCAGCACGGCAAGCATCCTGCGCGTCAAGCAGCAGCAGGTCCTGCTGGAGAAGGACAACACCCTGCGCCGCTCGATACGGCTGCGAAACCCCTACGTTGACCCCATGAGCCTGCTGCAGATCGACCTGCTGCGTCGCTGGCGGCAGAGCAACGACGAGGTGCTCTTCAACGCCCTGACCGCGAGCGTCAACGGCATCGCGCGAGGCCTGCAGGATTCCGGATGAAGGCGGTCTTTCCGGACTTTGGCTCGCTCGGTCCGGCCGACCTGGACCTGTCTGCGCTGCACCAGACGCTGCCGGGGATCCGACTGTTTGCCAGCAGCACGCCCGGAGAGGCCCGGGAACGGATCGCCGGCTGTGAAATCCTGATCGTCAACAAGGTGCGGCTGGATCGCGAACTGCTGACGGCAAATCCCGCGCTGCGACTGGTCTGCCTGGCCGCCACCGGCAGCGACAACATCGACCTGCAGGCCGCCCGCGAACTGGGCATCACGGTATGCAACATCCGCAACTACTGCACGGCATCGGTCGTGCAGCACGTGTTCGGCATGCTGCTCAGCCTCAACCTGCGCCTGGACGAATACCGCCGGCTGCTGGTGAACGGCGCCTGGCAGCGCAGTCCGCATTTCTGTCTGCTCGACTATCCGGTTCGCGAACTGGCCGGACGCAGCTTCGGCATCATCGGCTACGGGCAGCTGGGTCGGGCCGTCGCCCGCGTCGCGCAGGCATTCGGCATGCGGGTACTGGTCAGCCAGTCGCTGCGGACGAATGCGGACGCCGGGGCAAATGACACTGACGACCCGGTCTTGGAGCGCAGGGATTTTCCGGAGCTGCTGGCCAGTTGCGATGTGCTGTCCCTGCATTGCCCGCTGACGCCGGCCACCCGTCACCTGATCAACGCGGAGACGCTGCAGCTGATGCGCAGCGATGCAGTGCTCATCAATACCGCGCGCGGTGCGCTCGTCGACGGGCCGGCATTGCTGGCGGCCTTGCGCGCTGGCCGCCTGGGTGCCGCCGGCATCGATGTGTTGCCGGAAGAACCACCCGCCAGCGGCAACCCGTTGCTGGAGGCCCGGCTGCCGAACCTGCTGGTCACGCCGCACATCGCCTGGGCCGCCCGCGAAGCCCGACAACGGGCTCTGGATGAGGTGGTGGCCAACATCCGCGCCTTCCTGGACGGCGAAGCAGACAATAAGCTCAGCTGAAACACCGCGGGGATATCCAACATGCTGTCAGGCCTTTTTCTCTGCTATGCAGTCATTCACCTCGTGATCTGGCTGTGGGGCTGGCGGCTCTGGGTACAGACCGGCCGGCCAACAGCGCTGCTGCTCGTGCTGGTCGCTTCCACCCTGCTCTTCTATGACAACCTGCGTATCGGCATGGGCCGCTTCATCGGCCAGGGCGAGTTGCTCTACGCGCTGAGCATGCCGGCTTTCGCCTGGCACTGGTCCATGCTGCCCTTGCTGGTGATCGCGGCGGGTGCCATGGCCCGACAGGCCGGCCTCGGCTGGGCAAAAAACAGGCTGGTGATGGGGGCCTTCTGCGTAGCCGCCGTGCTGCTCAGTGCGCTGGATATCCCGAGCATCTTCAGCATGCAGCTGCATCCGGCCTGCCTCGCCGATACGCTGCGCTACTCGACGCG
>JAUPLK010000121.1 GCA_030836925.1 Pseudomonadota bacterium | reverse complement strand
GTCGAAGCTGCCGCCGAGCATGTTGTAGAGCGCACCGGAACCCTGCCGGCGGAAGCCGCTGGTCGCCACCTGCGAGCCGAACACGCTGCCCTTGAAGTTGCCATCGACCAGCGTGTGCACCATCTCCTCGGGCAGTTCATGCACTTCGTAGCGCGAGGTGGCGCGCCCGGCGTTGTTGATCCAGAAGTCGACGCGGCCGAAAGCCGCTACGGCAAAATCCCACAGCGCCTGCACATCGGTCTTGCGGGTGACGTCGCAGCTGGTGCCGGCAACCTTGGCTGGGCCGGTGGCGGCGAGTTCGCCGACGGCCTTGTCGACATCGGCCTGCCTGCGGCTGGACACCACGACGTTGTGCCCGCGCTTCAGAAATTCAACGGCCAGACCGCGGCCAATGCCGCGCGTGCTGCCGGTGATGACTACGTTCGCCATGTGTCCGGCTTCCGGCAACGATCGAGGATCTGCTCCAGATGGCTGGCGGTGATCTGCTGCCACTCGAGCTTCATCCACGGACTGAAGCGCTCCGGCTCGGCAGCAATCTCGCGACCGAGTTCGTCGGGTGTCAGCCAGCGTATCGCCGCGATTTCCAGTGGGTCGGTGCTGATCTTGCCGGTGGCGTAGCCCGCATAGACGTAGCACAGCTCGTGCTCGGAGCCGATGCTGCCGAAGGCAGCCTGATAGCGGAACTTGTACAGAAAATCGAGGCGGCAATCGAGCTGCAGCTCTTCCCGTACGCGGCGCCTGGCCGCTGCCTCGGTGGCTTCTCCGGGTCGCGGATGGCTGCAGCAGCTGTTGGACCAGTAACCCGGCCACAGCATCTTGCCGGCCGCGCGCTCCTGTATCAGTACCCTGCCGTCGGCATCGAACAGGAACACCGAGAAGGCACGATGCAGTGTGCCGCCGCCCAGATGACATTCGGTTTTCGGCAAGGTGCCGATCTCGCGATCGGCCTCGTCGACCAGGATCAGCAGATCCTCGCTCACGGCAGCCCGGGCCAGTCCGCTCATGATCTGTTGCCTGCCTTGACGACCAGGGTGCGGAATCCCTGGCGCTCGATGGCGGCCTGGATGTCGCTGCTGTTGTCGGCGCACAGTGCGATCATGGCGCCGCCGCCACCACCACCGGTCAGCTTGGCGCCGGCGGCGCCGGCGTTGCGCGCCACGCCGATCAGGCGCTCGAGTTCGGGGCTTGAAACCTGCAGTGCATTCAGCAGGCCCTGGTTGATGTTCATGAGGTCACCGAGGGTGGCGATGTCGTTGTCCTGGATTGCCGACACAGCCTGCAGTACCAGCGCGTCGATGTCATCGAAGATCTTTTCATAGAGTCGCGGGTTGCGTTGCCGTGCTTCGGCGACGTTGGCCACGGTACGGGCGGTGAGCCCCTCGTTGTGCGTCATGCCGACGACCAGGGTGAGCGGCGCCGGGATGTTGAGTGTCTCGATCAGCGGTGGCGAGCCGCGGCGGTAGACCAGCGGAGTGCCGTAGGTGGCCATCGTGTTGTCGATGCCGCTGGGCTGACCATGGGCGATCTGCTCGGACAGATATGCCAGCTCGTTGACCTCGGTGTCGCTCAGCCCCAGCCGGAAGTGCAGGTCCAGGGCACGGACGATGGCCACTGCCAGTGCGGCCGAGCCGCCGAGACCCATGCCGCGCGGCACATCGGGTGATACCTCGATGCGCAGCTTGCGGTTGGCGAGACCCAGCTTGTCGAGAATCGCACCGGCGGCGCGTTCGAAGGAGCGGCGCTGATCAGCGGGTTTGGCCAGCTGGTATTCGACGCCCCAGCGCGGGATCAGCAGCTCGACGCCGCGCTCGCCATCCTCGACGACCGCACGGATCGTCAGCGGCACCGGCAGCGCGATGGCGTGGCGGCCATGCACCACGGCATGCTCGCCGAGCAGGATGACCTTGCCATGACCGATGCCGACGCCGGTTTCCGCGTCACGCCGTCCGGCAATCGCCGCGGCGGGTCGCGGCTGCCGGATCTCGGCGAGGATCTGCTCGGCTTTCCATACCTTGATCTCGCCGCTCTGGAGCACGCGTTCCAGCACTTCGTTGAATAGTTCGGGTGGCGTCCCCGCGGCCTTCACCACGCTGCGTGCGTGCAGCGTCATGTGGCCGGTCTGGATGCCGTCGGTGGCCAGCGCCCGCAGCGCGGCGAAATTCTGGGCCAGGCCCACGGCCGCCATCACCTCGGCGAGTTCGGTGGCGGTTTCGGCGCCGAGCAGACGCAGGTTCATCGCGACACCGGGATTTGATTCCAGCGGGCCGCCGACGATGCCGACCTTCATGGGCATCTCGATGCGCCCGCACAGGTTGCCGGCGTCGTCCTGCCACCACTCCGTGAGCGAACCATAGTGGCCATGCCGGGCTGCATAGGCATGTGCGCCGGCCTCGATGGCGCGCCAGTCGTTGCCGGTGGCCAGGGCCACGGCATCGACGCCATTCATGACACCCTTGTTGTGCGTCGCCGCCCGGTAGGGATCGGCGTGGGCAAAGTCTGCCGCGATGATGATGCCGTCGCGCACCCGTTCGCCGGCATAGCCCTTGCCGGCCAGTTGGGCCACCGGCAGCACGACCTCGGCGCGCGCGAGCGCGCGGTCGGCGAGATTCGACAGGATGCGCAGGAAGACCGTGCCTTCGGTGATCTGCTCGATCAGCGGGGCCACGCCTTCACACATGCCGTTGACGAGGTTGGCACCCATCGCGTCGCGCGTATCCACGAGCAGGTGCACCACCAGCATCTCGCCGGGCAGCGAGCGCAGCGGGTAGGAGCGCACCTCCATGTCCACCGCACCGCCGCCGCGCGCCACCATGCGCGGATGGAGGCTGTTGGCCAGGTCGAGGATTTCCTGCTTGCGTTCGAGGAGGGCAGCGTGGGCTGCGGGCATGTCAGGCACATCGAGTACCTGGATCTGGCCGATCAGGACCGGCGGGGTGGAGCTGGTGGCAAAGCCGCCGGATTCGCGGGCCAGTTTGGCGGTTGCGCTGATGGCGGCAACGATCGAAGGTTCTTCGACCGCCATCGGCACGACGTAGTCCTTGCCGTTGATCAGGAAATTCAGGCCGAGTCCGATGGGGATGCCGAGTACGCCGATGACGTTCTCGATCATCTTGTCGGCAGCCTGCAGGTCGAGAGTTGTCTGACCGCTGGACAGGCGGTCGAAATCGGCATCGTCGAGCAGGCCGCGCTCGTGTACGGCGCGCACGCGTTCGGCGACGCTCATCTTGTAGAAATGCGGGATGCGGGATCGGGTCACGGGGCGCCCTTTGGTGGCTGTGTACAGGCGCTGCGCAGGGCTTCAGCTGCCGCTGGTGGCGCGCGGCAACCGTATCAGGAATGGCCGCGCACCGCCACGTTTCGGGCCTGTCCCGGCGGGCATGCTGCATTTCACTGCAGCCGGTGAGGGCGGTACCATGACCCGGGATTTTTCGCGGCAGGTGGCAGCATGGCGGAGGACAGGGTCTGGCTGAAGGAGTATCCGCCGGGTGTGCCGGCCGAAATCGATCTCGACCCCCGCGATTCCCTCGTGGGCATGCTCGATCGGGCCTGCAGCCGGCATGCGCAGAAGCCGGCGTTCAGCAATATGGGTCGTACGCTCGGCTATGCGGAGTTCGATGCACTGACCCGCCGTTTTGCGGCCTGGCTGCAAAGCCTGCCGGGGGTGGTCCCCGGCGAGCGCGTCGCCATCATGCTGCCGAATGTGCTGCAGTATCCGGTGGCGCTGTTCGGCGTCTGGCGTGCGGGCCTGGTCGTCGTCAACGTCAATCCGCTGTATACGGCCAACGAGCTCGAGCACCAGCTGAACAACAGCGGCGCCCGGGTGCTGGTGGTGCTGAGGCAGCGTGCTGCTGTCTACAATGAAATCGCGGCGCGTACGCCGGTACAGCATGTGCTGGTTACCGGCATCGGTGACCTGCTGGGCGCGTTGCGTGGTCCGTTGATCAACTTCGCGGTGCGTTATCTGCGGCGCATGGGTGGCGCTTCCGTACCGGGTGCAGCTGCCTGGTCGGATGTGATGGCGCGGAATCCGGCGGATCATCGCCCGCCGGCGGCGCTGGCTGGTAATGACCTGGCCTGCCTGCAGTACACCGGTGGCACGACTGGCCGCTCGCGCGGTGCGATGCTCACGCACGGCAACCTGCTGGCCAACGTGCGCCAGATCAACAGCTGGTTTGCCGACCTGAACGTGCCGGGCGAGGAGATCGTCATCACGCCGCTGCCGCTCTATCACGTCTATGCGCTCACCTGTAACTGCCTCGCCTATCTGGAGATCGGCGGCCACGACGTGCTGATCACCGATCCGCGCGACATGAAGCGCTTCATCGCCGAACTGCGGCGCTGGAAATTCACCGCGATTTCCGGGGTGAATACGCTCTACCAGGCCTTGCTGCAGCAACCGGACTTTGCCAGCGTGGATTTCTCGCCCGTGCGGCTGGTGTCGGCCGGCGGCATGGCGGTGATGCCGGCGACGGCGAAATGCTGGCGCGAACTCACCGGCACGACCATCCACGAAGGTTATGGACTGTCGGAAACTTCGCCGGTGGTCTGCTCCAATCCGTCGCGGCAGCATGAGTTCAACGGCAGCATCGGCCTGCCGCTGCCCGGTACACGGGTCAGTCTGCGCGATGATGACGGTGCGGTGGTTGCGGCCGGCGAACCCGGCGAGCTCTGCATGCAGGGTCCGCAGCTCATGCGCGGTTACTGGAACGATCCGGAAGCGACGGCATCGGCCATGACCAGCGACGGTTTCTTCCGCACCGGCGATATCGCGAAGATGGATGCGCGCGGTTATTTCTACATCGTCGATCGCAAGAAAGACATGATCGATGTGGCGGGCCTCAAGGTCTATCCCAACGAAGTCGAGGGCGAGATCACCCATCACCCGGCGGTGCTGGAAGCAGCCTGCATCGGTGTTCCCGACGAGCGCACCGGCGAGGCGGTGAAGCTGTTTGTCGTTCTCCGGCCGGGCGCCCGTCTGGACCGTGATGAAGTGCGTGAGTTCCTGCGCGAGCGCCTCGCACCCTACAAGATCCCGCGCCACGTCGAGTTTCGACCGTCGTTGCCGAAGTCGAACGTCGGCAAGATCCTGCGCCGCGAACTGCGTTCTGCGTAGGAGCGGCTTCTGTGGGAGCGGCTTCTGTGGGAGCGGCTTCTGTGGGAGCGGCTTCAGCCGCGATTCCAGGCGTGTATCGCGCCTGAAGGCGCTCCTACGGCCGCTCCTACGGCCGCGGTGCCAGGGCGCGCGCGGCGGCGGTCCAGTGGTCGGCATGGATCCAGGTGGTGGTGAAGCCGCGTTCTTCCTGACTCGCCAACCGCTCGTGCAGGGCGCGCCTGTTCCCGAGGGCAAGCGCCTTGAAAGCACGCAGGACCTGTGCGGGCCGTTCCACGAATGGTGCAATGAAAGCAGCGCTGCAGTCGGCCAGCGTTTCATCGGCAGCGCAGACCCGCTGCAGCAGTCCGAGCTGCAAAGCCTCGACAGCCGGAATCCGTCGCGCTTCCAGCAGTATCTGCAGTCCGCGCGCCGATCCGAGTGCGGCCAGCAGATCGATGCCCCCGCCCCAGGCGGTGGTGACATTGAGCTGCGCCTGCAGAAATCCGAGTTCGGTGTGCGTCGTGGCGATGCGCATGTCGCAGGCCATCGCCAGTTCGGCACCGCCGCCCAGCGCATGTCCGTTGAGCGCGGCGATGACCGGTACCGGAAACTGGCGTATCTGTTCCAGCGCGGCGCGTGC
>JAUPLK010000120.1 GCA_030836925.1 Pseudomonadota bacterium | reverse complement strand
CTGAGGCTGCTGGCGGAACTGAAAGTGCTGCCGATCACGGCCGACATCGCCGTGCGCGCCGGCACCCTGGCGGAAGCACTGCCCGGCGACCCGGCCGACCGGATCATCATTGCCACGGCGCTCGACGAGCAGCTTCGTCTCGCGACCGGTGACGCCCGCATCCGCAAGTCGGGCCTGGTCGAGACGATCTGGTAACTCAAGCCTGGTTGACCTGCTGGTCAACGAATCTCCACGCCAACCCGCCATTTACCCACTGCGCACACCGCCACTGGCTATGCGGCTCGAACACGCCGTGGGTGGTGCCCATCCAGAACTGAATCCACCTGAGGCGTGCTCTCCAAGTGAACCAATATATGGCACTAAGTGCTATATTCATGTTTCAATGATGGGCAACGTCCATGCAGGCCTTTAAAACCAAGGCCTTCGCCAAGTGGGCAAAAGGTGAGGGTCTTGGCGACGAGCCACTTTGTACGGCTGTGGTTGAAATGGAACGAGGCCTGATCGATGCCCATTTGGGTGGTCAGGTGGTCAAGAAGCGGGTGGCCTTGCCGGGCCACGGGAAGCGCGGCAGCGCCCGGACCGTGGTTGCTTTCAAGCAAGGTGACAGGGCATTTTTCATTTACGGCTTTGCCAAAAACGAACGCGGTAACGTCAGTGAAAAAGAACTGCAGGCGTTGAAGTTGTTGGCAAAGGAATTGCTGGGCTACGCAGCAACGTCGCTAAGCAAGGCGCTGAAGGCTGGCGAACTTATCGAGATCGAGGTAAATGACGATGGCTAAGAAGATCCTGGATACGGTGCACAAGACGGCAGAAGGCTTGCACAGTGCGGGCGTGATGAACCCCAAGACCATGCGCGAGTTCGATGTGCTGTGCCTCCCGCCGGTCAGGAACCTGAGTGCTGCACAGATCAAGCGCCTGCGCACGCGCAACAAGGCCAGTCAGGCGGTGTTCGCGGCTTACCTGAATACCAGTGCATCCACCGTGCAGAAATGGGAGCAGGGTCAGAAGAAGCCCAACGGGCCATCGTTGAAACTCCTGAACCTCGTTAACGACAAGGGCCTGGCGGCACTTGCGTGAAAGCCGATAAAGGTGCCTTTCCCCACAAAGGTCAGCAAACTCCGGTAGGAGCGGCTTCAGCCGCGACTGTGGGAGCGCCTTCAGGCGCGATCCCTGCTTGCCCTCAGCTCAGCAGGAATTTCAGCGCCGCAATCATCACGCCGAAACCAACTACCAGCATGGATCCAAGCTGAACGACCATCCGGCTGGAGAGCAGTTCCATGTCCTTGCGAACCAGCCCTGTTTCGTACCGCAGTTCGTGGCGCAAGTCGCTGACGTTGCTGTTCACCAGTGACGTGAGGTCCTGCCTTAGGATCTGCAGGTCTGCCTTGGTGGCAATTGTCGTTCCCATGTCCCGCTCCATGGCATCCACCACTGCCCGAGCCTTGTCGTTCGGGACGTGGATGCTCAGGAGAGCATCGTACAGCGAGTACAAATAGTCCATGGGCAACAGGCTAGCCCATGGCGCAAGAATGGCAAAGCGGGGTTTCTGGCCGGATTGCCCTGATTGGACCCGAGGGCCGGTCTGGACTTCCCACGGCACGTAGGACATCTCCGGGCTACATTTTCCTCATAATGTTTCGCCTTAGGACATACACCAATCGTGCAACACACACCAGTATTATCCCAATCCCGGTAAGCGCATGGCTTGGGTAGAGAATCGATGCCACTACGGCGCCTGTAACACAGAACACTAATAGGATTAACTCAACCCACATCAGAAAACGGGACCAAGCCAGATACCAGGCTGGTCTGTTTAAGTTGCTATATTTCATTTTGCGGACAACAACCTATGGGCCCGTTGAAAAAGGCATTCCTAATAAAGATCGAGAACGCGATCCAGCATACAAACACGGCTGCGGATATGGCAAAGTACAGTCGCAATCGCCGCTTCGGGTAGTGTGCTGATTTCTCTACCTACCAGCACTCCAACCAGGGAGTCCATGTTCTCAACGCTTATAGCCATCACTACAACTGGCATCGGTTTCACTCGGTCTTGCAAGCTCAAACACCCCTCAGCGCTCTGCGCCTGGGTGGAGGATATGGCATGGCGCGTCAGAATGTTCTGAAGTGGTGTAGCACGACTCTATTAGGACACTTGGTTTTGATTGCGCTACCAGTATGGATAGCTATGAGCGCGATTTTTTTGATTGCAAACTATATTGACGGGACCTTAACGGTTGCGTGGGCGTTCTACATATTGTGGATGGGCCTTTTGATCGCAGTCATTGTCGCCGTGCTAATCTGGTTCACATTGACGGCGCCTCTGATAAAGGCAACTAATCAAACACAGAAACACCGGGATCTGGAGGGGTGAATGGTGTTGTTAATTCGCCTGAATGCTTGGCGTTTCTTAGGCTTTCCGTCGCTGGTGCAGCGCATACAGATATTTCTCGTGCGATGAGGCTGAACAACGGGTTGTTCAGCCTGCTGATATTGGTAGCGAACGTGGCACTGAGCGAGCCACTCAATCTCCATGCACCGACCCAGTGTCTCGATATCCTGCCAAGGGATGCCTGGTTGGAGGGCAGCAGTCCGACCGTACGCGCGTTTGCCGGGCAAACGCTCAGCGCAGCCGGAGACCCCGGCTCCCATAACGTCGGGGTGAGCCGCTACCACTGATTATTCAGGGATCAGCCGCGATTGTTCTGGCGGGCAATCGCGGCTGAAGCCGCTCCCACAGGAAGGCGCTCCTAGCCCACGAACACCCGCGCGTTGCGGAACAGCCGCAGCCACGGGCCGTCGTCGCTCCAGCCGGCTGGATGCCAGGAGTGCTGCACGCTGCGCTGTACGCGTTCGGGATGCGGCATCAGGATCGTGACCCGGCCATCGGCCGAGCACAGGCCGGCAATGCCACCCGGTGAACCGTTGGGATTGGCGGGATACAGGCTGGCCGGCGCACCGCGATTGTCGATGTAGCGAATCGCCAGCTGTGCGTCGCTCTCGCACGCCGCGAAATCGCCTGGCTGTGCAAATTCGGCACGCCCCTCGCCGTGCGAGGTCGGCACCAGCAGCCGGCTGCCCGCCATGCCTTCGAGCAACACCGACCGTGAAGGCAGCACCTCGACCAGGCTGAGGCGTGCCTCGAACTGGCCCGAACGGTTGGCACGGAATCGCGGCCAGTGCGCGGCACCGGGAATCAGTTCGGCGAGCACCGACAACATCTGGCAACCATTGCACACGCCGAGCGTGAAGCTGTCGCTGCGCGCGAAGAAGTTGGCAAACTCCTCGCGCACGCGCGGATTGAACAGGATCGACTTGGCCCAGCCACCGCCGGCACCGAGCACGTCGCCATAGGAAAAGCCGCCGCAGGCCGCCAGGCCGGCAAACTCGCGCAGGTCGCGGCGCCCGGCCAGCAGATCTGTCATGTGCACATCCACCGCCTCGAAGCCCGCGCGCTGAAAGGCGGCGGCCATCTCGAGTTGGCTGTTGACGCCCTGCTCGCGCAGGATCGCAACGCGCGGACGCCGGCCGATGCGGATCAGTGGTGCGGCCACGTCCTCGGCCGGATCGAATGCGGCCTGCGGACTCAGCCCCGGATCATCGGCATCGAGCAGCACCTGCCAGGCCTCGTCTGCAGCTTCCGGGTTGTCGCGCAAGGCCTGCATGCGCCACGACAGCTCCGACCAGCAGCGGCGCAATTCGGTACGCGTCTGGTCGAGCAGCACCGCATCACCGGCCAGGATGCGGATCCGGTCGGCGAGCGTGACCCCTGCGACGCAGGTCGTAAGATCCGCGAGGCCATGCTGCGCGAGAATCGCCTGCACCGCACCGAGATCGGCATCGCGCACCTGCAGAACCATGCCCAGTTCCTCGGCAAACAGGGCAGCGAGCACGCCATCAGCAGCGTTGGCCGGGAGCTTGATATCCAGACCGGTCTTGCCGGCAAACGCCATCTCGCACAGCGTGACGAACAGGCCGCCATCGCTGCGGTCGTGACAGGCGAGCAGCAGGTCCTGCGCCCGGAGCGCCTGCACACCGGCAAACAGCGCCGCGATCCGGGCCGGCTCATCGAGATCGGGTACGCGACCACCGCTGCGCATGAAAGCCTGCGCCAGCACCGAGGCACCGAGGCGATTGCGGCCACCACCCAGGTCGATGAGCAGCAGGCTGGTGTCGGCATCGGCGCACAGTTGCGGCGTCAGCGTGCGGCGCACGTCGTCGACCGGTGCAAAGGCCGAGACCACCAGCGAGACCGGCGCCACCACCGCATGACTGACGCCCGCCTCCGTCCAGCGCGTCTGCATCGACAATGAATCCTTGCCGACCGGGATTGCGATCTTCAGTGCGCGGCATAGTGCGCTGACCGCATCGACGGTGGCGTAGAGCCGCTCGTCCTCGCCCGGACTGCCGGCAGCCGCCATCCAGTTGGCCGACAAACGCACGCTGGCCAGGTCGGCAATGGATGCCGAGGCGATGTTGGTCAGCGCCTCACCGACGGCGAGACGACCGGAGGCCGGCGCATCGATGAGTGCGACTGGCGCACGCTCGCCCATCGCCATCGCCTCACCGGCAAAGGTCTCGAAACCAAGGGCGGTCACGCCCACATCGCTGACCGGCACCTGCCAGGGACCGACGAACTGGTCACGTGCGACCAGGCCACCGACGGTGCGGTCACCGATGTTGATCAGGAAGGACTTGTCGGCAACCACCGGCATGCGCAGCACACGCAGGCAGGCCTCGGTCAGATCGATGCCGGCGAGATCCAGCGGCAGTTCCGGCGTCGGGCAGCGCTCGATCCGGCGCTGCATCTGCGGTGCCTTGCCGAGCAGCGTTTCCAGCAGCATGTCCACCGGCCGTTCGCCGAGTTCACGGTCCGTGACGATCAGCCGGCCGCTGTCGTCCAGACTGCCAAGCACCGCATGTGGACAGCGTTCGCGCGCACAGACGGCAGCAAACCAGTCCAGATCAACCGGTTCGATGGCCAGCACGTAACGCTCCTGGGCTTCATTGCACCAGATCTCCAGCGGCGACATGCCGGGCTCTGCATTCGGAATCTCGCGCAGCTCGATGCTCGCACCGCGATGACTGTGATCGACCAGCTCCGGCACCGCGTTGGAAAGGCCACCGGCACCCACATCGTGCAGCATGACTATCGGGTTGGGCACGCCTTCCAGCGCTGCGCGTGCGCGGCAGGCCTCGATGACCTGTTGCGCGCGCCGCTCGATCTCCGGATTGCCGCGCTGGACCGAGGCGAAGTCGAGGTCGGCGGCACTCGTGCCGCTGCCCACTGACGAGGCAGCGCCGCCGCCGAGACCGATCAGCATCGCCGGGCCGCCGAGCACGATCAGCAATGCACCCACCGGCACCTCGGCCTTTTCGACATCGGCACCGGAAATATTGCCGAGGCCGCCGGCAATCATGATCGGCTTGTGATAACCGCGCGCCGAGGCTTTGCCGGACGCGTCGGGCTGCTCGTAGCTGCGGAAGTAGCCAACGATGTTCGGCCGGCCAAACTCGTTATTGAACGAGGCGGCCCCGATCGGCCCCTCGAGCATGATCTGCAGCGGGCTGGCGATACGCTCCGGCCGACCGGGGCTGAACTCCCAGGGCTGCCGCCAGCCGGGCACGGCCAGATTCGACACGCTGAAGCCGGTCAGGCCCGCCTTCGGCCGCCCGCCGCGGCCCGTCGCCCCCTCGTCACGCAGCTCGCCGCCAGAGCCGGTCGCCGCGCCC
>JAUPLK010000119.1 GCA_030836925.1 Pseudomonadota bacterium | reverse complement strand
GCAACAGTGGCGGCACCCGCTGCACCACTCGCGGCCCGTCCAGCAGGTGCAGCTGCCGTCAGCGAGGAGCCGGGCGGCCACCGGGTGCTGTCACCCATGGTCGGCACCTATTTCGAGGCACCGTCACCGGGTACTGCGTCTTTCGTCAGGATCGGCGACCAGGTGCAGGCTGGCGATACCCTCTGCATCATTGAAGCCATGAAGATGATGAACCAGATCGAAGCCGACGTAGCCGGCAAGGTGGTTGCCGCACTGGCCAAGAATGGCGAACCGGTCGAATTCGGCCAGCCACTGTTCATCATCGCGCCGTAGCCGCGGCTGCCGGTTTTTCGCCGCGCCGCCTCACCCAGGTCAGCCAGCACATGCTCGACAAGGTCGTCATCGCCAACCGCGCCGAGATCGCCCTGCGCATCCAGCGCGCCTGCCGCGAACTCGGCATCAGGACAGTCGCCGTACACTCCACCGCAGACGCCAGCCTGAAGCACGTGTTGCTGGCGGATGAGACCGTCTGCATCGGTCCGCCGGCATCGGCGCAGAGCTATCTCAACATGCCGGCGATCATCAGCGCCGCCGAAGTCACCGATGCCGTGGCCATCCATCCCGGCTACGGCTTCCTGTCCGAGAACGCGGACTTTGCCGAACGGGTACAGCGCAGCGGCTTCATCTTCATCGGCCCGCCGCCGGAAGTGATTCGCCTGATGGGCGACAAGATTTCCGCCAAGGCGGCCATGAAGGCAGCCGGCGTACCCTGCGTACCCGGCTCGGATGGCCCACTGCCGGAAGACCTCGATGAGGTACTGGCCATGGCGCGCTCGATCGGCTACCCGGTGATCATCAAGGCGGCAGCTGGCGGCGGTGGCCGCGGCATGCGCGTGGTGCACAGCGATGCCGCCCTGCCCAACGCAGTGACGCTGACCCGCACCGAGGCCGCAGCAGCCTTCGGCGATGGTACGGTGTACATGGAGAAGTACCTGGAGCACCCGCGCCACATCGAGTTCCAGGTGCTCGCGGATGCGCACGGCAATGTCGTGCACCTGTTCGACCGCGATTGCTCGATGCAGCGGCGACACCAGAAAGTCATCGAGGAAGCGCCCGCACCAGGCATTCCGGATGAGCTGCGCCTGAAGATGGGCGCACGCGTGGTGCGCGCCTGCCAGGAGATCGGCTACCGGAGCGCGGGCACCTTTGAATTCCTCTACGAAAACAACGAGTTTTACTTCATCGAGATGAACACGCGGGTGCAGGTCGAACATCCGGTCACCGAGATGATCACCGGCGTGGATATCGTGAAGGAACAGCTGCGCATCGCAGCCGGCGAGCGGCTGTCATTCAGCCAGGCCGACCTCGCCATCCGCGGGCATGCCATCGAATGCCGCATCAATGCCGAGGACCCGCGCAGCTTCATGCCCTCGCCGGGCAAGGTCGAGCTGTGGCATCCACCGGGCGGGCCGGGCATCCGGGTCGACAGCCATATTTACAGCGGCTATGTGGTGCCGCCGTTCTACGACTCCCTGATCGCCAAGGTGATTGCTTATGGCGAGGACCGGCAAACCGCCATAGCGCGCATGGGCATCGCGCTCTCGGAAATGGTCGTTGACGGCATCAAGACCAACATCCCGCTGCATGTGGATCTGTGCCAGGACGCCGCGTTCCGCAGCGGCGGCACCGACATCCACTACCTGGAAAAGCGCCTGCGCCTCTGACGCGCAGGCGCGATATCGATGCCTGACCGCTGGTTGCAGGTGCAACTCGAGGTTCCGCGTGACGCCATCGCCGAGGCAGAAGCACTGCTCGAGACGCTCGGCGCACTGGTCAGCTGGACCGAGTCAGCCAGCGACGAGGAAATCCTTGAGCCGGCCCCCGGTGCAGCGCCGCTCTGGGCGGAAGTCCGCATCACGGCACTGTTCCCGGCCGATGCCGCGCGAGTGGATATCGCAGCGGCCATCGAGGCGGGCCTGGGCACTCCGGCCGGGAACCCCGCCTTCAGCGTGGTGGAGGACCGTGACTGGGACGCCGACTGGCGCCGCCAGCTGAAACCCCTGCGCTTTGGTCAACGGTTGTGGATCTGCCCGGTCGGACAACCCTGTCCGGCTACCGACGGCATCAGCGTGATACTCGAACCGGGGCTGGCCTTCGGCACCGGCACCCACCCGACCACCGCGATGTGCCTCAGCTGGCTCGATCGCACACCACTGGGCGGCAAACGGGTGCTGGACTATGGCTGCGGCTCGGGAATCCTGGCGATTGCCGCGCTCGCCCTCGGTGCAGGCCGTTGCACGGGTGTGGATATCGACCCGCAAGCCTTGCTGGCCAGCCGTGACAATGCGCTGAGAAATGCCTGCAGTGAACGGCTGGCGCTCTGCATGCCCGCTGCCTGCCCGACTGAAGGCTACAGCGTGATTGTCGCCAATATCCTCTCCGGCCCACTGGTGCAGCTCGCCCCCACCCTGCGACGCTACGCGGCACCGGCGACCCGCATCGCATTGAGCGGTATCCTTGCCGAACAGTCCGCTGATGTCGTGGCCGCATTCCGGCCATGGGTACAGCTCGAACTGACCGCACAACAGGACGACTGGGTACTGCTGACCGGATGCGTGGCTGACTGAGCATGTTTACCACCTGCAATGAATGCGGCACGGTTTTCCGGGTGAGCTCCGCAGAGTTGCGCGTTGCAGAAGGGCAGGTGCGCTGCGGACATTGCTCCGCGACTTTCAATGCCGTCGCCACGCTGACCGACGAACCGCCACCCACCACGATCCTGCCGCAATTGACGATACCGGCACATCTGGAACTTCAGCCAGCCCCTGCTGCCGAGCCTGACCCGGAACCTGCGCCGACCATCGGAGCAGAACCAGAACCAGAACCAGAACCAGAACCAGAGCCAGAGCCAGAGCCAGAGCCAGAGCCAGAGCCAGATATCAGTGCACTGGACGCTATTACCAGTGACGAAACACTGGAGTTCAATGTCCCGGAAGACAACTGGTCTGATTTCTTTGTCGAGCCTGCCGAGCCACAGCCGCCGCCAGCGCTGGTCGACAGGGCTGCACCCGAAGAAGACCGGGGCATCGAGGGTGACCCCGAGGCTGACGAGGTGGATGAGGCCCCTGTTTACCGCATCGATACCGACAGCATGGAGACCACGGCAGGACCCGAACCTGACCCAGATACCAGTCCGGCGCTGGTCGCGGCATTGCCCCCACAGGATATGGCGAGCGACAATCCGGCTGAAGAAAACGAGGTCCCCCTCGAGTCAGTCAGGCAGCCGGATGGCGACCGGGAACCACCGGTTAAGCCGGCCCTGGGCGGGCGTCCCTTCGAGTGGCAGCCGGAATTCGCAGCACCTGCAACAACGCCGCGCAGGCGCCGGTTTTTCGGTCTCGGCGCCGCGCTACTGGCCCTGGCGCTGGTCCTGCAGCTCATTCATTACCAACGCGATGAACTGGCCGCACACCCGGCACTGCATGGGCCGCTCACTCGTGCCTATGCCGCGCTGAATCTGTCGCTGCTGCCCGACTGGAACCTGAGCGCCTACGAAGTGCGCAGTTCGGAAGCGGTGGCCGGTGCAACGACGCGCGGCGCACTCGATGTGCTTGCCCGCATCGCCGTCGTTGGCACACAGCCGGTCGGGCTGCCGATGGTGCGCGTGACCTTGCATGATCGTTTTTCAAAATCGCTGGGCAGCCGCGTATTCACGCCCGATGAATATCTTGATGATGTGCCGCTGCCTGCCGGATTGCTTGCACCGGGTTATTTGATCCCGGTCAGGATCAGCCTGCGTGATCCGGGCACTGAAGCCTTTGGTTACGAGGTGGATGTCTGCGTGCTGTACCGCCAGGGTCTGATCTGTCAGCAGGAACGTGACCAGAAAGTACCCTTCACCCGTTAGCATCGACAGCGGCGTGCTATCATCGCTTCCCCCCGCGTACGGTCGAAAAATTTTTCATGCGCCGTTGCGCCCCGGGTTCACTTGATAAAGACCATGCGTGCGCTGAGCACGCCATGCAGTTCAAATGCTGCGGCTGCCGTGCCAGCGGGCGGTGGCCGGAGACTGTCTCCAGGAGTAAGAGAGCGGTGGCAAAGAAGACGCGCGGCAAAAGTCCCGCAAAAAAACCTGTTCCGGCCCGCAATGGGGCCACAGTGGTCCGCGTCAAGAACCGGCCACTGCGTGACCTGACCGAAGAAGCGCTGCAGTGTTACTTCACTGAGCTCAACGGTCACCGTCCCGGTGATCTCTACGAACTGGTGCTGGGTGAGATCGAAACACCGCTGTTCAAGACCGTACTCGATTACACCGGCGGCAATCAGAGTGTTGCGGCAGAGATTCTCGGCATCAACCGCGCCACCTTGCGCAAGAAGTTGCGGCAGTACGCGCTACTGGACTGAGTCCACGCTGCCGCCTTCCCTTTAACCCAGCCCAGGCAGACTCATGCCCCCGTGTACCCGAGCCCTGATCAGCGTCTCTGACAAAGCCGGCGTGGTAGAACTCGCCACCCGTCTGCACCAGCTGAAGATCGAGATCCTGTCTACCGGTGGCACTGCCGTCGCACTGCGGCAGGCAGGGCTACCGGTCACGGATGTCGCTGAGATCACCGGCTTTCCCGAGATCATGGACGGGCGCGTCAAGACCCTGCATCCGCTGATCCACGGCGGTCTGCTGAACCGCGGCGAGACCGATGCAGCGGTCATGAACCGGCATGGCATCAGGGCCATCGATCTGCTGGTGGTCAACCTATATCCCTTTGAAGCGACCACCGGCAAGCCCGGCTGTACGCGCGAAGACGCCATCGAGAATATCGACATCGGTGGGCCGGCGATGATTCGTGGCGCCGCCAAAAACCACGACTTCGTTGCCGTGCTGGTTGATCCCGCCGATTACGGGCGCGTGCTCGACGAGCTGGAAGCGGATGGCGGTGTATCCACCACCACTCGCCGTTATCTGGCGCGCAAAGCCTTCGCACACACCGCAACTTATGACGCCACGGTATGGGGCTGGTTGCGTGCAGCGGACGACGACCATGAGCTGCCGACACGCTACCCGATCGGCCTGCGCCTGCGCGAAACCCTGCGCTACGGTGAAAACCCGCATCAGCGTGCGGGTCTGTACACGCTGGCCGGTGGGGCGGGAGATACCGTCGTTGGCGCGCAGCTGCATCAGGGCAAGGAGCTGTCCTTCAACAATCTGGCCGATGCCGATGCCGCGCTTGAATGCGTGCGTCCGCTGCCGGTGCCGGCCTGCGTGATCGTAAAACATGCCAATCCCTGCGGCGTGGGCCTCGGAACTGCCGCCGCAGCGGCTTACGAAAAGGCCTATGCCACCGATCCGACCTCGGCCTTCGGCGGCATCATTGCCTTCAACTGCGAGGTCGACGGGGCCTTGGCGAGCACCATCATCGAGCGACAGTTCGTCGAGGTGCTGCTGGCGACGGCGTTCGCGCCGGAAGCCCTGGCGGCGCTGGCCCGCAAACCGAATATCCGCGTGCTCGCCACCGGCCCGCTGCACACCAGCCGGCCACCGGCGCTGCGCGTCGAGCAGATCGAGGGCGGCATGCTGGTGCAGGACAGCGACGTCGCCGTACTGCCGGCCAATGCGCTGCGCGTGGTCAGCAAGCGTCAGCCCACCGCTGCCGAACTTGCCGATGCCCGCCTCGCCTGGTCGCTGGTGCGTTCGGTGAAATCCAACGCCATCCTGTTCGTGCGCGACCAGGCCACCATCGGCATCGGCGCCGGACAGATGAGCCGCGTG
>JAUPLK010000118.1 GCA_030836925.1 Pseudomonadota bacterium | reverse complement strand
GTTGAGATCCATGAGCCGCTTCAGCTCATCCTTGAGCGAGCGGCGCTCCGTGACGTCCGTCAGGTGCGTGTCCTCGACCTTCTTCTGGAAGTCCTTGAGGCGCTCGCGGAAAGGCTCGAGCAGTTCGCTGAGCTTGCTGTGGTTGGTCTCGGTGAATTTCGTGGTCTTCTCGTCGAGGATCTTGCCGGCCAGCGCTTCGAAGGCGGCCGTGAAGCGTTTCTCGGTATCGTCGACGAGGGCCTTCATACGGGCTTCGTTTTCAGCCTGCTGGTGGGCGGCGGCAGTCAGTTGCGTCTGCAGCTCGCCGATCCGCACCGCCTTCTCGTTGTCCGCCTGAATCAGTTCACGGGCGGTTTCCAGCGCCTGTGCCTGCTGGCTGCGCAGCTCGGCAAGCTGCGCTTCGAGGCCGCGGACCTTTTCCTCGGGGGCCGCACGGGCAGCGTCGATCTGCGAAGCAGCGAGCGCCTGTACATCATCGAGCCGACGCGTGGCAGAGCGGCTGACAAACCACGCGCCCGCCAGTCCGCCCAGCACGAGGGCCGACAGCGCCAGCAGTATTGCAGTGAGGAGTGAGGCTTCCATGGCCCCAGTGTACCGGCGGAAACCGGAAGTCGCAGCCCGTAGCTGCCGGATGGGTCGCGGCTGGGTCTACTGGTAGCGGCACCCTTTGCCGACCAGTTGGTAGCCGACGATGATTCCAGCCTTGTCGACTTCGAAATGCACTTCGCAGTCCTTGCGGTCGGGGCTTACGTACACCCAGTGGCCGTTTGGCAAAGCATAGGTTGTGGTCTTCCAGCCAATTCTGGAAGCGTAGCTTTCTGGTTCTACATCCAGCCTTTCCTGCTCTGCAACCGGCCGGCCAACACACTGGTCGGCCCATTCACGCAGGGTGGGAATCTGCGAGTTGCAGCCGAGCAGCAGGCTGCCAAGCAGTACCGGCAATATGAAAGGCCCAAGGTTGCGCATGAGCTGATGGCCCTCAATCCTCATCGGTTGCCATCATCACTGCAGGCACGCCCTGCAGCAGTGCCGGGTAGGTCAACGCCGCTGCGACTGGCATGCCGGGGATGTTCAGCCCACCACGCAGTATGGAGCCGCCGAACTGATCCAGGCGCACCTGAAAGACATCGTGCAGGCCGGCGATGGCGTTCATGCCGGGAATCCGGTTCATCAAGCGACTCATATAGCCGCCCTCATTCCAGAATGAGTTCGGGTCAATGACACGAGTTGCTCCACCGAAGTTATTTACCCCTGAACGCGGCATCGTATTGCGATTCTTTATCTGCGCCGCGCCACCCGACTCCCAGGTCGCACCGTAGTTGACGATCTCCTGATAGCCCCAGGCAAAACCGGCCGCACCACCGGCAAACATGAAGCCCTGCCCGAACTCGCCACCACCCGCCTCGGCCAGCGCACCGCCCGCGGCACCCGAGAGGAGTACGCGTTCAGCGTTCCAGACATCACCATAAGCTGCACCCATCGCGCCAAAGGCCGCGCCACCGGCAGCACCGACCAGCACGCCACGCAGCTCGCCGGTGGATATGCCACCCGCTACGGCACCGCCGGCCACTGCACCGAGGGTATCACCCACAGCCAGGCTCGCGGTGGGCGTCGCAGCCATATAGGCTCCGCTGACCGCACCCGCCGTGTAGTACGCTGCCACCGCGCCAACGATCTCCCGCCCGTAGTTGCGCACCGTGCGTCGGGCGAGACTGCCGAAACCGCGGATGGCACGCTTGAAGAACTTGCCAACCTTGCCGAACAGGAAGCCACCTGGATCACTCAGCGAAGCAGGGTTGTTGGTCACATAGGCATAGCGTCCGAGGCTCTGTGAATTGCCGAGCATGCCAAGCAGCGGATCGGGCGTGAGCATCACGCCGAGCAGTGGATCCTGCAGCCGCCCGTTCATGTGGATCAGCCGGACGTTGTCCAGGTGTTCATGCCCGGTATAGCCGCGACGTGTGAACTGCGTATCGGCATAGCGCGCACCGGCGGGATCAGCCGTCCAGTCGGCATTGCGTCGCTTGCCGAAGACATCGAAGCGCGGTGCAATCTGCTGCGGGCCGGAGCCGACAAAGCGGCTTAACGCGTCCACGCTGCCCTGATGATCGCGGTGCACGAAGTAGGCATCAAAGATCAGCGGGTTCGACTGCTCAACCTGCGACAGGATCGCCTCTCCGTTGACGAAGATATTGGACTGGTAACGGCGATTGCTGCCGCTGACCTGCACCTCGAAGTGTGGCCCGATGTACCAGGTCGTCACGGTGGTACCACCGGTTCGGGCGATCTGCCGGATCCGCTGGCGGTCGGGACCGTAATCGAACTCGGCGTAATCAGAACCCGTGTAGTTGATGCGCCTGGGCAGTTGCGCAGCCGTCCAGCTCAGGGTCTTTCCATTGCGGCTCGTCATGTTGCCGTTGGTGTCGTAGCCGAAACTCTGCGCGCCGGCCGGCCCGCCCGCAATCGCCACCACGGCACCGGGGTGAGCAGCAGCGTAGCTGTAGCTGCCGACGTCCGACTTGCTGCGGATACGACCCGCCGCATCGTAGCTCAGCGCCAGGCTCTGCACGCCGTTGCGCCGGGCGGTCAGCAAACGGCTCTGCTCGTCGTAACTGAAGTCTTCGCTGATGCCCTGCCGGAGATCCTGTCGTTGCAGCAGGTTCCCGGTCTTGTCCCAGACATAACTGTAGTTCTGGCGACTGGTGCCCATGCCCGGACCGGTCTTGATCGCCTGCAGGCGCGTGCTGGCCCGGTCATAGACATGCTGTTCGTCGATCTGGCTGTAGCTGCCGAGCTTCACATGCCGTCTGCGCCCGACCGCATCCATGCTCTGCAGATCGTAGACGCGCATCCAGAATGATCCGCCACCACCGATATCCTGCTCGACCACATCGAGATTGCCGGTGCTGTCATAGTGATAGGCCAGCGACACCTGCGCACCATCGACCGTCTGCGGGTAGCTCATCGTGGCCACGCGGCCCAGGGAGTCCCAGCCGTAGCCGGTCACATACGTGGTGCCATCGATGGTGGTGGATAACGAGGTCCGGCGCCCGAGCGCATCGTAGCCGTACTGCTCGACGAAACCGGCGGGGGCACTGCCGAGCGGTGCCGTCACCCGCTGCGGCAAACCGAGCAAGGGGCCGCTTGCCGTATGGAAAGTCCAGATCGTCGGGCTCTGGCCGGAGTCGCTGCGCTGAATCAGGCGGCCGAGCTGGTCATAACTGAAGTTGATGGTATTGGCAGGCGAGAGCGCATCGGTCTGACTGACCAGCTCGCCAAAGGCATTCCAGACGGAACTGCGCCGGCCCGTATCCGCTGATTCCACGCTGGTCTGCAAACCACGCTCGTCGTAATGGAGCATCGTGACATTGCCGTTTGCATCGCCGAGGGTACTGATCTCGCCAAAGGGCGTATAGGCATAGGAAGTGGTACCGCCAGTCGGCGAACTGACGGCGATCAGCTTGTCTTCCGCGTCGTAGCTCTGCGTGGTGATCCGGTTTTCCGCATCGCGCACGGTTTTTGTCAGGAGACTGGCTGTCCAGCGTGTGCTGGCAACGGCGCTCCCCGACTCATCCACCGGCCGGTCTTCGCTCTTCCGACGACCGGCAAGATCGTGGCGGTAGTCCACCCAGTACTGCGATTCGCCGCTGACGTAGGGGACCGTCTGACGGTGCACCCTGCCCAATGCGTCGTACTCGGTGAGCTGGCGGCTGGACTGCCCGCCGGTGAGCGGAAATTCGCTGCCGACGGCCCGACCCCAGGCGTCGTTGATGGTGGTGGACCAGAAGCCGTCGCTGCGACTTGAGCGAACCTGGTAGACACCGCGCGCCGCAAAGCAGTTGCCGGAACAGGACAGATACTGCACCGTCGTCCCCGGGCCATCGGCGCGGGTCTCCTGTTTCATGCGGCCAAAGTCATCCCACGCCCAGCCCGTGACCAGTCCGCGTGGACTGGTTTCGCTCAGCTGCAGGTCCAGACCATAGCGCCAGGCACGCCGGATCACCGGACTGGCCTGGCCGCTGATCACGGCGGTTTCGGTGACGGGACGATTGCCCCAGGCGTCGTAGGTGTAAAGGGTCTTGCGCTCCGGCAGGGAAAAATCGGCAGATGTGCGCGTGACCTCGGCAAGCTGGCCCCGCTCATTCCATACCTGCATGGTCAGCAAGCGCTGAGCGAGCGGTGCCGGCTCACCGCTGACTTCCGCTTCCTTGCTGCAGGTGTCCGCCGACCAGATATGGCGCGTGGTGCGGGTCACAGGGCTGGCCTGCGAGTTGTCCCTGGTGACACTGACGCGGCTCGGCCGCCCCAGGCAGTACTGGCTGGTCCGCAGCGAGTCATCAAGGGTCGTGGCCGTGGTTGTGGTGAATACTGCCGGGTTTGCCGGCGAGCTGAGCACCATCGTTTCAGATACCGGCACACCGTGGTTGGTGTTGAAAGAGCGGGTGATCGTCCTGGTCCGTACCAGCTGGCCGAGCGTGCCACCATCCGGGTCGGTCTCGTAATCCTCGCTGGTCTCCCTGGACATGAGGACCAGGTGGTAATCGGCAGCCGGATCGCTCGGGGCGGCCGCACGAGTGTTTACGGCCCAGCCCGGATCGAGAACGCTGATCTTGCGCCCGTCGCTGCGCATGGTCGTGACCAGCTCGGGCGAGCCGATATACGGAAAATCCTGCCGATAGACGGTTTCGGTGTACACGGAAACCCCGTGCACGGCGGCATGGCGTGAATCAGTGGCACGCACCTTCTCGAAGCCGAGGAAGCCCCGGCCGAGACGGTTCATCCTGCCGCTCGTATACGCATAGCTCATGGTGTACTCACCACCGACGCCATCGTTGGCGGTGTACTTGCTGACCACGTGCAAGGCGCCACCGCGCATCAGATACTGGTCTGCACCATCGCTGCCAGCGTGGATATAACCCGCAAAGGTGGCAAGCGGTGCGTATTCCGGGCGCCACACGTTGCCCAGGCCATCGGTGACTGATGCGAGGAGATCGGATCGTGGGCCGACTCTCTTGCGCACATGCCAGCGACCACTCGCCTCGCTGAAGACCAGATCAGTCTGCCCGTCGGCGTTTGCATCGACGAGTGAAATCTGGACCGGATTCGAAGGACCGCTGATGCCCGAGCTGATGTCGATATAGCGGGTTGGATCGGCATTGTCGAGCAACGGCGCCGTCACTCCCCCATTGGCCAGATGCGCACGCCAGGTCGTGGCATTCAGCTGGCAGATCAGGTCATCGCGGCCATCGCCATCGACATCGGCGGTGCGCACAACGGACTCGGACATGGCAGAGATATGGACAAGCTCGAGGGCAGACCAGGCGTTGCCCTTGCTGATCCATACGGCCCAGTTCGGCAAGCTTTGCAATCCCTGGCGACATGCCACGTCGGCAAGGCCATCGCCATTCAGATCGAGGCTGTAGCACTCGCCGTTGATGGTGAGAGTCAGCTTGAAGCCCGGGTCTATGGACTGAAAATCACTGCCGGTAGAGAGATACACCTGGACCGTGCCGGTAACATACTGGTTGAGCGATTTGCGCGTGACCAGCAGGTCACGACGGCCATCGCCATCGAAATCCGAACTGCCATCCACTGCAGCCGCGTCCAGTGCAGCGAGGCTGGGACCAGATGCCTGGATGACGCTGGTCGCCCGCGCGGCAGCGAAGGCGGCGCCAGTATTGGGCAGGTAATGGAGTGCCCCGTCCTTGAAGTAACCCAGATCGCTGAGACCATCGCCGTCAGGATCCAGCACCAGCAAGGCCGGAGCAGCGGCTGTCGGCAAACCGGTACTCACGCCGGCG
>JAUPLK010000012.1 GCA_030836925.1 Pseudomonadota bacterium | reverse complement strand
GGAGCCGCGTCGTGAATTCATCGAGCGCAATGCGCTGGCGGCCGAAAATATCGATATCTGATCTCAGTGCGGCCCGGCTAACTTGCGCATCGTGGCCACTTCGGCCTCGATCCACTGCTGGACTTCTGCATTGACGTCACGCGGGTCGCGCCCGGCCGGATCAACGGCTTTGCCGATACGGAAAATCACCGTACCCGGCCGCTTGAGCCAGCCACGTCGGGGCCAGTAATCGCCGGCGTTGTGTGCCACCGGTACCAGCAGTTTGCCGGCTTCGATGGCGAGAAGCGCGCCGCTTACGCCGTACTTGCGGGTTTGTCCCGGTGGCATTCGCGTGCCCTCCGGAAAAATCATCACCCAAAGGCCTTCGCTCAGGCGCTGGCGTCCCTGGGCAATGACCTGGTCGACTGCCCGCCTGCCAGCCTGACGGTTGATCGCGATCGGCTTTACGCCGGCAACCGCCCAGCCCAGAAACGGGGTCCACAGGATTTCCTTTTTGAGCACCCAGGTCTGCCGCGGAAACAGCACCCACTGCGCGATGGTTTCATAGGCTGAAGAATGCTTGAGCAGCACCACTGAATTGTCGCCGGGCAGGTTTTCCATACCTTCGACCACATAGCGCAGCCCACAAACCTTCTCGCATACAACCAGTATCCAGCGGGACCAGCTGACGGTGAGATCATAAGCAACCGCATAACCCCACAGGCGACCCACGACCACCACGATGCTCCACAGCGCGACGCTCAGAAACAGCACGATATTGAACAGCAGAGAGCGTATCAACACTATTCCTACACCCTGTTTCTGATCAGTGAGTTTGCAGCAGCGGCCAGATCATCGAAGACTTCCACTTTGCTGCCGCTGTCGAGTTTCCGCTCCGTCGCGAGGCCATTGCCGGTGCGTACGAGAATGGCGCGCGCACTGACGGCCACGGCCGCCTGCAGATCCCTGGCGGAATCACCGATCACGGGCTGTCCCTTCAGGCTGCATCCGAAGCGCGCTTCAATCTGCTGCAGCAAACCGGGTCTGGGCTTGCGGCAGCTGCAATCATCCTCTGGCCGGTGCGGGCAATAAAAGATACCGGCCAGTTTGCCGCCAGCCTGCTCCACGCCCTGAACCATACGACTGTGTATTTCCTCGAGAGCCAACGAACTGATCAGGCCACGGCCCACGCCTGACTGGTTGGTGGCCACCACGACAGCGAATCCAGCCCGGCTGAGTGCCGCGATCGCTTCCAGGCTGCCCGGCAGCGGCAGCCACTCGTCAGCTGACTTGATGAATTCCGCAGACTCACGGTTAATGACCCCGTCGCGATCCAGGACGACCAGTCGCGCCCCCGATTCCGGTCGGTAATTGCTGCTCACGGCGTTCAGCCGTTCGAATTGCCGGTCAGGCAGGACAGGTCCGCCACGTCGAGAAACAGCTGCTGCAGACGCCGGAGCTGGACCAGCCGGTTATTGCGCACGGCTGCATCATCGGCCATTACCATCACGGCGCCGAAGTAATCGTCTACAGGCGCTCTCAGTGCCGCCAGCGCGCACAAGGCCTGTTCGTAGTCGCGCCGCTCCAGATGCCGGCGGTGCACGCTCGCTGCCTTCTCGACAGCTTCATTGAGTGCGCTTTCTTCGCCGAAAGCGAACAGGGCGGTATTCAGTGCGCCGGTGATGTCCCCGGCACTGCGCAGGATATTGGCGATGCGCTTGTTCGCGACGGCAAGGCTTTCCGCTTCGGGCAGACGCGTGAATGCGCAAACGCCGAGCAGACGCGCGTGAAAATCCACCAGCGAACCGGTGCGTCGGCTGCGTACCGCTTCGAACATCTCGCCCGTGATGACGCCTGCTGCCAGGCCGGGTGCCAGACCTTCCAGGTACCAGGCGCGAGAGCGATCCATGATGAAGTCAAAAAGCTCGGCGGCAAGTGCGGAGGCATCCTTGACCGGGACAGGTTGCAGCCTGACGGCATCAGCCAGCAGTGCGGGCAGATCCAGATCGACCTGGTCTTCAACAAGAATCCGCAGCAGCCCGAGAGCAGTGCGCCGCAGGCCGAAAGGGTCCTTGGCGCCACTGGGTCGCTTGCCGAGGGCAAAAACGCCGGCGAGGGTATCGGCGCGGTCGGCGATCGAAAGCGCGCGTCCGGTCGGTAAGCCTGGCAGCCGGTCGCCGGCATGGCGCGGCAGGTACTGCTCCTCGATGGCGATCGCAACCTCGGCCGGTTCGCCGTCGAGCTTTGCATAGTGGTAGCCCATGCGGCCCTGCAGTTCCGGAAACTCGCCGACCATCTGGGTCAGCAAATCAGCCTTGGCGAGCAGTGCGGCGCGCGCGGCGTGTGTGGTCGGGCAGCCCAGCTTTTCTGCAACACTGCCGGCAAGCTGTGCAACGCGGGCAGATCGTTCGCGCAGGCTGCCGAGACCTTTCTGGAAAACCACCGAATCGAGGCGTTCGATGCGTGCCTCCAGGCTGGTCTTGATGTCCTGGTCCCAGAAGAATGCGGCATCTGACAGCCGTGGCAGGATGACCCGCTCATTGCCCTGCCGGATCTGCGTGGGATCACGACTCTCGATATTTGCCGTGGCGATGAAATTTGGCAGCAGTTGGCCCGCACTGTCACGCACGGGGAAATAGCGCTGATGGCCCTGCAGCGTTGCGATCAGCACTTCCTCCGGCAGGCGCAGGAAGGTGCGGTCAAAGCATCCGGTCAACGTGACCGGCCATTCCACCAGTGCCGTGACTTCATCAAGCAACGCGGCTTCGATCATCGCCTGGCCACCGACACCGGCCGCCGCGGCTTCCGCCAAGTGCCTTACCCGCTCGCGCCGCTCGGCGAAATCCGCGATGACCTTGTTCTGCGTCAGGACGCCGACGTAGTCAGCAGCACTCTGCAGTTCAATGGGTCCGGGCGCATGAAAGCGGTGTCCGCGCGTGTGCCGTGAGGGCGTGAGACCCAGAATGGTGCCTGGCACGATTTCACTGCCGAGCAACATCACCACCCAATGTGCCGGCCGCACGAATTCCGCGTCGCCATCGCCCCAGCGCATGCGCCGCGGAATGGGCAGGGCGGCCAACGCTGCGTTCACGAGGCCGGGCAGCAGTTCTCTTGCCGGTCGCCCCGGCACCTCGGCACTGTAGTGCAGCCAGGCCCCTTTCGGGGTCTCGACCCGGCCCAGGTCCCCGACCGATACGCCACAGCCGTCCGCAAAGGCCTGCGCGGCCCGGGTTGGCTTGCCGCTGGCATCGAAAGCCGCATTCAGCGGCGGACCGCGTTTTTCCACACGTTGCCGGGACTGCTCGCACTCCAGAGCCGTGATGCTGACAGCCAACCGGCGCGGCGTCGCATAAGAGCGCAAGGTCGCAAAACCGAGTCCGGCAGTCTTCAGCCCGGTCTGCAGATGTTCCGAAAAACTGCCTTCCAGCGCGCGCAGCGCCTTTGGTGGCAGCTCTTCAGTACCAATTTCGACGAGAAAGTCAGCAGTTTGCGCCATGGGACCAGGAACCAGAACCGTTGCTCAGTGTGCAGCGCGCTTCGTCACCAGCGGGAAACCGAGTGCAGCGCGGCTGTCGTAGTATGCCTGCGCAACCAGTCGGGCCATTTCCCGGACGCGCAGGATGTAGCGCTGTCGCTCGCTCACGGAAATCGCCCGTCGCGCATCCAGCAGATTGAAGGTGTGTGAGGCATCGAGCACCTGTTCGTAAGCAGGCAGCGTCAGACCCTTCTCGATCAGCGCCCGACAGTTGCGCTCCGCGGCATCGAAGCGCGGCGCGAGCACGCCGGTATCGGCGTGCTCGAAATTGTAGTGCGACATTTCGACTTCATTCTGGTGAAAGACATCGCCGTAGGTGACACGGCCAAAGGGGCCATCGGTCCAGACCAGGTCATAAACGCTGCGGACGCCCTGCAGGTACATTGCAATCCGTTCCAGTCCATAGGTGATTTCTCCGGTAACCGGCCGGCAATCCAGCCCGCCGACCTGCTGGAAATAAGTGAACTGCGTGACCTCCATACCGTTCAGCCAGACCTCCCAGCCCAGCCCCCAGGCGCCGAGCGTGGGCGATTCCCAGTTGTCCTCGACAAAGCGGATATCGTGGGTCAGTGGATCGATGCCCAGTGCGCGCAGGGAGTTCAGGTAGAGATCCTGTATATCGACCGGCGAAGGCTTGAGCACGACCTGAAACTGGTAGTAGTGCTGCAAACGGTTGGGATTGTCGCCATAGCGGCCGTCGGTTGGCCGTCGGCTGGGCTGCACATAGGCGGCGCTCCATGGCTCAGGGCCAATTGAGCGCAGAAAGGTCGCTGAATGAAAGGTGCCGGCACCCATTGGCATGTCATAGGGCTGCAAGACCACACAACCGTGATCCGCCCAGTAGCGTTGCAGGGACAGAATGAGGTCCTGGAAGGTCCGCGGATAGTTGGCCTGACTCAAGCGAGAGATCCATGCGCAAAAGGGCGCCGAAGTATAGCTTCGATTGGATGCATAGCCACAAAGCGGGTGGGTCGGAGCGCCGCCCTGATCTTTCTGCCCCAAATCGGGGCGCTCCAATAACCCACTGCTCCATTGTGGGGCGCTTTGTGCGGCCAAAAAAGTAGGCTTTCCATATAAATCAATGCTTTGGCAAAGGTTCGCTTTTGGCATGTCTCGTGCATTAGGATAGGGCGCTGCGGAAGCCACCTGGCCTTTCACCTGGCTCCCCCAACGAAAAGTACCTGCTGATCTGACAAACCCAAGGAGCCGCCATGACCCCCGCTGAAGCTCTCAGCCTCATCAAAGAGAAAGAGGCCAAATTCATAGACCTGCGCTTTACCGACACCCACGGCAAAGAGCAGCACCTGTCCATCCCGGCCAAGACTGTCGATGCCGGTTTCTTCGAGGACGGCAAGATGTTCGACGGGTCCTCGATCGCCGGCTGGAAGGGTATCCAGGAATCCGACATGGTGCTGATGCCGGATCCGTCGACGCTCGTGCTCGATCCGTTTACCGAACACACCACGCTCAACCTGCGCTGCGATGTCTATGAGCCATCCACCATGCAGGGCTACGGGCGCTGCCCGCGCATGACCGCACGTCGTGCCGAGGAATATCTGAAATCCACGGGTATCGCCGACAAGGCTTTTTTCGGTCCCGAGAACGAATTCTTCATTTTCGATGACGTGCGCTATGGCGCCGATACCAACAGCGCCTATCACTTCATCGACTCGACCGAAGGTGCCTGGAACACACGCAAGGAGTACGAGGGCGGCAATACCGGCCATCGTCCTGGCATCAAGGGTGGTTACTTTCCCGTACCACCGGTCGATTCACAGCAGGACATCCGCTCTGAAATGTGCCTGGTCCTCGAAGAGATGGGCATCGAAGTCGAAGTGCACCATCATGAGGTCGCGACCGGCGGCCAGGGTGAGATCGGCGTCAAGTTTGGCAGCCTGGTACAGAAGGGCGATGAGGTACAGATCCTCAAGTATGTCGTCCAGAACGTTGCCCATGCCTTCGGCAAGACGGCCACCTTCATGCCCAAGCCGCTCGTCGGTGACAACGGCAGTGGCATGCATGTGCATCAGTCCCTGGCCAAGAATGGCAAAAATCTGTTCACGGGCGATGCCTATGGCGGCCTGTCGCAGACGGCGCTGTATTACATCGGCGGTATCCTCAAGCACGCGCGTGCGATCAATGCGCTGACCAACCCCAGCACCAACAGCTACAAGCGCCTGGTGCCCGGCTTTGAAGCGCCCGTGATGCTGGCCTATTCGGCACGCAACCGGTCGGCTTCGATTCGCATCCCCTTCATTGCCAACCCGAAGGGCCGGCGTATCGAAGTGCGCTTCCCGGACAGCACGGCCAATCCGTATCTGGCATTTACCGCCATGCTGATGGCCGGCCTTGACGGCATCCAGAACAAGATCAATCCAGGCGATGCCATGGACAAGGATCTTTACGATCTGGAGCCCGAGGAAGACAAGAAGATCCCGAAGGTCTGCTTCTCGCTTGAGCAGGCGCTGGAGGCGCTCGACAAGGACCGTGATTTCCTCAAGGCTGGCAACGTGTTCAGCGACGATCTCATCGATGCATACATCAACCTGAAGTATGCAGACATGATGCGTGTGCGCATGGCAGTGCACCCGCTGGAGTTCCAGCTTTACTACAGCCTTTGACAATATGCCCCTGACCAGCATCCGGTATTGAACCCGGATGCTGGTCGGTTCGGCCGCCTAGGGCGTATGCTTGGCGCATGCAGGCTTTAGTCATGTTCCTCTGCTTCGCGCTCCCTGCCGCCGCATTGGGTGGCGCAGAGGTTTACCGGTGGGTTGATGCCGAGGGTCAGGTCCACTATTCCGATCGCCCGGGCGAAGGTGCCGACCGGGTCGTCCTCGACATCATGCCACCCAGCTCATCGCCTGCGGCGGCCGGTTCCACACCCGGACGTACACCGTCCAAAGTCGGGAACGAGACGGCTCCAGGATACGCAGCCCTGACTATCCAGGCACCAGGACAGGACGAAACACTTTGGAACATCGAGGGCCAGCTGGACGTCGCGGTAGCTCCGCAACCGGCGCTGCAGGCGGGCCACACGATTCAGTTGCTGCTCGACGGCCAGACAGCCGCGGAGCTGGAGCCGGGAGCAACGCGGACCCGGCTCTCGGACGTGTACCGCGGTCAGCACACGCTGCAGGCAAGGATCCGGGACGAGTTCGGCACGACACTCAAGCAGAGCGATCCAGTGACCTTCTATGTGCAGCAGGGCACACAGCAGAGGACAAATCCTCTGGTCAATCCGCCGCCACCCGTGGCCCGGCCGCGCATCCGCCCGTAGATCCGGCAACAAAAGCGGCCGATATCCTCGACAGCATCACCACGGCGATCATCGGCATCAATGCCGACGGGATCGTCAACTACCTTAATCCCGGTGCAGAAAACCTCTTTTCCCTGAGCGCCCGGCACAGCCTCGGTCGGCCCCTGCAGGTCCTGCTTCCGCAGCTGCGCGATCTCCATGAACTGGTTCAGCGTGCTGCCGCGGAAGGCCACAGTTTCGGGCAGCTGCTCAGTCCGTCGGCGTCGCGTCTCGGTCCGGCCACCAATGACCTCGCTGTGCGGGTCAGTCCCTCCCGTACCGGTGACGGCAATCTCGTCATCGAGCTGTTTGATGCGACCCAGTGGCGACAGATAGACCGCGAGCGCGCACTGATCAGCCAGCACGATGCCAGTCGCCGCATGATCCGTCAGCTTGCACACGAGATCCGCAATCCACTCGGTGGTTTGCGGGGTGCCGCCCAGCTTCTGGAGCGCGAATTGCCAACGCCGAAGCTGCGTGAGTACACACGCATCATCATCGGTGAAGCAGACCGCCTGACCTCGCTGACCGACAGCCTGCTCGGCCCGCTCCGCCGGCCGCAGTGGCAGCTGGTCAACCTGCATGAAATACTGGAGCGGGTCATTGTCCTGATCGCCAGCGAACAGCACGATGCGGTGCGCCTGGTACGCGACTACGACCCCAGCCTGCCAACGCTGTCTGCCGACCCCGATCAGCTGATCCAGTCACTGCTCAACGTGGCCCGCAACGCGATGCAGGCCGTGGGGCCTGACGGTCATATCGTGTTTCGCACGCGGGTCCTCGGCAATTTCGCGATCGGCCAGATCCGGCACAAGCTGGTCGCCAGCATCGAGATCGAGGACGACGGGCCCGGCATACCGGCAGAAATCGCCGACTCGATTTTCTATCCGCTCGTGACCGGGCGGCCCGATGGCACCGGGCTCGGACTGCCGATCTCACAGGATCTGGTCAGCCGGCACGGCGGCCTGATCGAATTCCAGTCGCGCCCGGGCAAGACGGTATTCATGGTGCGACTGCCGATACACGGTGAAGCGATGGAGAAGCCATGACCACCAAGCTGCTTTCAGTCTGGGTTGTGGATGACGATGCCTCAGTGCGCTGGGTTCTTGAGCGCGCCCTGACCAATGAAGGCATCGATACGCGGGTATTCGACTCCGCTGACGCGCTGTTCGATGCGCTGCGCGAAGCTGTACCCGACGTGCTCATTTCGGATGTACGGATGCCGGGCACCGATGGCCTTGAAGCCATGCACCGGCTGGCTCGCGAGGGCTACAGCTTCCCGGTGATCGTGATCACGGCGCACGCCGATCTGGACAGTGCGGTCGCTGCCTACCAGGGCGGTGCCTTCGAATACCTGCCCAAGCCTTTTGATGTGGACGATGCAATCGCACTGGTACGCCGTGCCGCACGGGTCGGCCTGCCGACTTCGGGGGGGCATGTCGAGGCGGAGCGACCGGTATCGGCGATGATCGGACGTGCGCCGGCAATGCAGGAGGTGTTCCGCACCATCGGACGCCTGTCGCGCTCCAGCATGACCGTGCTGATCACCGGCGAATCGGGAACCGGCAAGGAACTGGTGGCCCGTGCGCTGCATGAACACAGCCCGCGCGCCCCGCAACCCTTCATTGCGCTGAACACCACCGCGATAGCAGCTGAACTGCTCGAATCCGAGTTGTTTGGTCATGAACGCGGTGCATTTACCGGCGCTGACAGCCGCCGGATCGGACGTTTCGAGCAGGCTGATGGCGGCACGCTGTTTCTCGACGAGATCGGTGACATGTCCGCCGCCTTGCAGACCCGGCTGCTGCGCGTCCTGGCGGAAGGCGAGTTCTATCGTGTCGGCGGGCAGACGCCGATTCGCGTCGATGTGCGGGTGATTGCCGCGACCAACCAGGACCTGGAAGCAGCGGTCGAGACGGGGCGCTTTCGCGAGGACCTGCTCCATCGTCTGAACGTCATCCGCATAATCACGCCGCCGCTGCGCGAGCGGCGCGAGGATGTGCCGCTGCTGCTCGACTACTATTTGCGCGAGGCGGCACGGGAGCTGAGCGTCGAAACCAAGCGGATCGCTCCGGAAGCGGTGGCGCGTCTCAGCGCCTTCGACTGGCCGGGAAATGTCCGCCAGCTGGTAAATGCCTGCCGGCGTCTGACGGTCAGCGCACCGGGTGCCGAAATACGTCTGGAGGATATTCCGCCGGAGTTTGGCGGGCAGGCCAATGTCCGGGCCGGGTTGACAGACTGGTCGCTGCGACTGGCCCAGTGGGCGGAATCAGCCTTGCAGGATCCGAAGCGCGCAGCACTGCTGGACACCGCCCTGCCGGAGTTTGAACGGACCCTGATCCGCACCGCACTGGCCCATGCCCAGGGGCATCGTCAGGAAGCGGCGCGACTGCTCGGCTGGGGTAGAAATACCCTGACGCGAAAAATCCGCGAGCTGAAACTTGACGATTAGCCGCCGGCCTGCAGCGTGCCAACCAGGTCTGCGAGCCGGGCGATTCCGTGCCGTTGCAGGTAGTCGGCGATGCCCGCATTGATGCGCCTGCAGATCAATGGGTCGTAAAACAGTGCCGTACCGATGCCGATCGCGCTGGCACCGGCAATCAGGAACTCGATCGCATCCGTGGCGCTGGCAATGCCGCCCTGGCCGATGATCGGCACCTTGTGCCGCCGGGCTTCCTGATACACCTGATGCACCTTGAGCAGGGCGATCGGCTTGATCGCAGGACCCGACAGCCCGGCCTGCACATTGGCGATCACCGGTCGCCGCTTCTCCGCATCGATGGCCATGCCGACCAGCGTGTTGATTACGGCCAGCCCGTCGGTGCCAGCCTCGATGCAGCGCCGGGCATTCTCGCGGATGTCGGTCTGGTTGGGTGACAGCTTGGTGATGATCGGCTTGCTGGTCACTGCCCGGCAGGCCGCGACCACGCGTGCGGACATGTCCGGCGAATTGCCGAAGGCCACGCCGCCTTCCTTGATGTTTGGACAGGAGATGTTGATCTCGATGGCGTCGATCGCTGAATCATCAAAGCGCCGGCAAACCTCGATATATTCCTCGAGCGTCGAGCCGCAGGCATTGGCGATGAAGCGGGTCTCGCTGAAATCGAGACCGGGCAGGATATTGTTCACCACCGCATCGACGCCGGGATTCTGCAGGCCGATGGCATTGAGCATGCCCATGGGGGTTTCGGCGATCCGGTGCGGCTCGTTGCCGGGTCGGGCATGCAGTGTCGTGCCCTTCAGTACCACCGCGCCGGCATCACGATTCGAGAAGCCGGCCACCCGTGTGTATTCTTCGCCGAAGCCGACACAGCCCGAGAGCAGCACGATGGGCGAGCTGAAATCGAGGCCGCAAAACCTGCCGGCCAGTCGCGCGTCGGGTGCTGCGTGCCGGATGGATTTTTCAGTGTCTGGAGAGGGCACAGGAATGCTGGACTTGATTCTGTTTGAGCCGGAGATACCGCCGAATACGGGCAACATCATACGCCTGTGTGCCAACACGGGAATTACCCTGCACCTGGTCGGCCGGCTGGGTTTCACCCTGTCCGATGCGAAACTTCGGCGTGCCGGGCTCGATTACCACGAATGGGCATCCGTCCGGCAGCACGCCGGACTGCCGGAGTGTCTGGAATCCCTGGGTCAGCCGCGCGTGCTGGCCGTATCGACCCGCGGCAGGATGCTGTACACGCAGGCGCGATTCAGGCGGGGTGATGCCCTGCTTTTCGGCCCTGAACAGCGTGGCCTGCCGACGGAGATTCTGGCTGGATTGCCGGGCGAACAGTGTCTGCGCATTCCGATGCAGCAGGGAAGCCGCAGTCTCAATCTTTCGAATGCTGCGGCAATCATCGCCTACGAGGCATGGCGTCAGCTGGAATTTGCCGGTGCCGGTTGAGCGGTGCTTCAGTCGATGGGCAGGGTGCCGGCAGTCCGGGCAAACAGCTTGCGCAGTTCCACGTCGGTCTCGGGCTTCAGCGAGCGCGCCATCAGTGCCATGACCGCATCCTTGGGCAGCTGCCTGTTGTGCAGCACCTGCCAGACCTGCTCGCAGATCGGCATTTCAAGACCCAACCGGGTGGCTACCGTTTTTACCGACACGGCAGCAAAGGTTCCCTCAACCACCTGCCCGATGGCGGCGGCGGCTTCAGCGGGACTCTTGCCTGCGGCGATCATCAAGCCCAGACGCCGGTTCCGCGACTGGTCATCGGTACAGCTGAGCACCAGGTCGCCCATGCCCGACAGGCCCGTGAAGGTCGCCGGCTGTGCACCGAGCGCAGCGCCGAGCCGGGTCATCTCAAGCAGACCGCGGGTTATCAGCGCGATGCGCGTGTTGGCGCCAAAGCCCAGGCCATCTGAAATACCGGCGGCGATAGCCAGCACATTCTTTACGGCACCACCGACCTCGACACCGATCATGTCATCCGAGGTATAGGCGCGAAAATTCAAACCCGAGAGCCGGACCGCAAGTTCAGCGGCGAAGCCCGGCTCATTTGCTGCAATCGTCATCGCGGTGGGCAGGCCGGCCCCCACTTCGCTGGCAAAGGTCGGTCCCGAAAGCACAGCTACCGGGATTGTCTTGCCCAGCACTTCGCGGACCACCTCATGCGGCAGGCGACCGGAATCATGCTCAAAACCCTTGGTAGCCCAGGCGATTCGTGCTCCGCCTTGCAGATGAGGCCGAATAGCGCTGAGGATTTCGCGAAAGCTGTGGCTCGGTACGCAGATCAACAGGTCCTGGTGCCCGCTCGCGACCTGCCGGAGATCAGGGGCCGGATGCAGATTGTCGGGAAAGCGGATGCCGGGCAGATAGCGGGAATTGCAGCGCTCGGTATCCATCTGGCGCAGTTGATTGGCGCTGCGACCCCACAGGGAGACCCGATGGCCGGCACGGGCGAACTGTACAGCCAGAGCGGTACCCCAGGAACCGGCCCCGAAAATGGCGATGTCTGAATTATCGGTTCCGGAAGTCACACCGGAGGATGCCATGTTCAGGCCTGGCTGGCCTGGGCGGCTGCCGTGTCCTGGCTGGCCTGCGCAAACAGCGCTGCGAAATCCATGGGCTGAAGCACCAGCGGCGGGTAGCCGCCCCGTTGCACCATGGACGAGATGGCTTCGCGGGCATAGGGGTAGAGCGCATTCGGGCAGTGTACGCCGATGATTGCGCGGGTCTCCTCCTTGCTGAATCCTCCGATCTGGAATAGCCCGGCTTGGGCGATCTCGATCAGGAAAACCGTGCGATCACCGGCAACTGACTGTGCCGTCATATGCAGCACGACCTCCGTGCTGCCATTGCCCAGGTCGCTGTGGGCAGTGCGGATATTGAGGTTCATCTCCGGCTGCTGTTTGCTGTCGAAAAAGAAGGCCGGCGAGTTTGGCGCCTCGAAGGAGAAATCCTTGATATAGAGCTTCCGCAAGCTGAAGACCCGCTCGCCTTCCGCGGGTGCGCCGCTGCCGTTAACCGGTGTCTCAGACATTGTTTCTATCCCCTTCCTCGCTCAATCCCGAATCGCCTGCAGCAGGGCGTCGAGTTTCCCCGCGCCATCCAGCGCAGCCAGATCATCATAGCCACCCACATGCGTGCTGCCGATGAAGATCTGCGGCACAGTGCGTCGGCCGCTGCGGCTTACCATTTCCTCACGCAGCTCCGGCCGCGTGCTGACATCAATTTCAGTGAACCCCGCCTGCTTGTTGCGCAGCAAGGTCTTGGCAGCCGTGCAGTACGGGCAGGTGGGAGTCGTGTAGATCGTGATGCTCACGGGTGGCGGGGGAATCAGCGCTTGCCGGTCACGAGCGGCTGACCGTCACGCTGCCAGCTGCCGATGCCACCCTTGAGACTGAAGGCGCCGTCGAAACCGGCTGCCCGCAGCGCCTTTACGGTACGGTAACTCGGGCTGCCATTCTCACAGATCACCAGCACCCCGCGCTTCTTCTTGATGCGCCCTTCCTCGCCTTTGGACAGATCAGCCGGCGCCATGTGCACGGCTTCGACGATATGCCCTGCATCGAAGCGGGCCTGGTCGCGGATGTCGACCACCGTCGCGCCCCGGTTGATCATGCGCACCGCCTCTACAGTCGATACCTCCAGCAAGGCCCGTGCGCGAAGCTGTACTTCAACCGCAATGACCGCGATCGCCATGAGCAGTGTCGCCACCACCAGAAGCGGGTTGGCGGTTATGAATTCGAGGAGTCTGTCCATAGTGCCTGACCTTGCCGGGGCCGCATTATAACCATGTGCATGGGCGCCGATGCCGGGATTGCGGTCGTCGTCAACACACCCGCTATCACCTACACTGCCAGCCCCATGAGCCGATTGCTGTTCTGTGCGGGTCTCTGCCTGCTGCTGCTGGTATCGCAGCCGTCCCTGGCTGCGCGCGCGGCCGGCAAGACTGAAGATGAGCTGGCCCAGGTGCGCAAGCAGATCCGTACGCTGGAAGCCCAGACCCGTCGCGACCAGGCCAAACGCAAGGATCTGCATAAACAGCTGCGAAATGCCGAAGAAGAGGCCAGTCGTTTGCGCGGGCAGCTCAACAGCACGCGACGCCAACTGGCCGTGGCCGGCCGAAAACTGGCCGATCTCAACCGTCAGCTCGAGGCAACCCGCACCGAACTCGATCGTCAGCGCGAGAATCTCGCCGCCCAGCTGCGGCTGGCCCATATCAGCGAAGGCCATGAATTGCTCCGGGTGAGCCTCAACCAGCAGGATGCGCGAATGCTGGGCCGTCACCTGACCTGGCTCGGCTACCTCACCCGTCAACGCAGCGAACTGCTCGGCTCGGTGCAGGCCAGTCTGGAAGCGCTGGAGCGTGACCGGGCCGCTGTCGAGCAGCAACAGGCAGAACTCGCAATACTCGAGGGTCAACGCCGGCAGCAGCTGGCGGAGCTCGAAAAGGTGCGCGGTACCCGGACCGCCGTGATCAGCGACCTCGACCGCCAACTGCGGAGTGGCGACCAGCAGCTGAGCCGCGCACGCCAGGCGGCGCAAACCCTGCAAAATCTGCTGCGCGATCTGGAGCGGCAGATCGCCCGCAACCAGAAGGGCCCCGCCGTGGTGCCCGGCAAGGCACTGGGCAAGGGGCGCTGGCCGGTGAAGGGCCGATTGCTGGCCGATTACGGGCAGACACGTGCGGGTGGCCAGTTGCGCTGGGATGGCGTGCTGATTTCAGCACCGTCGGGCAGCGAGGTTGTCGCCGTGCGTAACGGCAGGGTCGTGTATGCAGACTGGCTGCCCGGTCTCGGACAGCTGCTGGTGATCGATCACGGTGGAGGCTGGCTAAGTCTCTACGGACACAATCAGGATCTCCTGCATCCGGTTGGCAAGCAGGTAGTCGCCGGTGATGTAATCGCGCATGTTGGCGACACGGGCGGCCAGCCCAGGCCTGCGCTGTACTTCGAAGTACGACGGAATGGGAAGCCCCAGAATCCGCATCAGTGGGTGAAATAGCAATGACTCTTCGGGATCTGCTGCTGGTGGCGTCGGGCGGGGCAGTTGGCTCCACGCTGCGCTACCTCGTGAGTCAATCAGCACCGCTGCTGCTCCCTGCAGCCGTGTTCCCGCTG
>JAUPLK010000117.1 GCA_030836925.1 Pseudomonadota bacterium | reverse complement strand
CCGGTTCCGGCTCCGGTTCCGGCTCTGTACCGGCAAATATTTCCTCAAGTTCCGGTGCGACATCGGGCAAGTCCGTGTCGGTGATGACCGGCAACTGCATCGACACGGTGCCGCCGTCGCCAGGTTCGGCAGACTGCGCAGCCACACGTTCCGCCGCCGTCACCGCAAGCTGCCGCAGACTTGCCTTCAATGCCGTCGTATCCGGTACGGCATGCATCGGATCGCTCAGCTGGACAATGATTGCCGCAACCACGTCGATGCTCTTATCGCAGGCATCGAGCACGGCCTGATCGGCCGGCAGGCTGCCCGTGTACAGCACGCCGACCAGATCGTTGAGCAGTTCCGAGACCTCGACCGCGGCACTCACACCGGCCATGGTCAGGTTGCCGTGCAGGGTATGACAGGCGCGAAATACTTCCTCGGGCAGCGGTTGCCGCAGGGACTCGCTGCCCGCCGCCACAAAACCGCGGAGCACCGCCAGATGGGCATCCACTTCACGGGACAGGATGTCGAGCAGCACCGGATCCATGCCCGGCGGCGCGAAGGAGACATGCGTCGCCACCATCGTTGCGTCGACCGGCCCGAGCGTCGGCTCCTGCTCATCTGCCAGCGCCTTCGCGCGACCCAGTGCAGCCTCGATCGACGGCAGCGCCAAAACTTCAGTTGCATCACTGCTGTCGACCTGCGCCTCCGGTGCAGCCACCGGCCGGCCGAGCGCCTCCGCCTCCGCAATCAACGCCGCGATGTCGCTGGACGGCTCGGTGCCCGCTTCCAGCTGCTCGAGCAACTCTGCAACCGCGGTGTTCGCCCGCTGCAGGAAGGCGCCCAGCGCCTGCGAGTTCGCTACCGTGCCGTCGATGATACGGTTGAGCAGGTGTTCGATGCTCCAGCAATACTCGCCGATCAGTTCAGCGCCGACCATCCGGCCACTGCCCTTGAGCGTGTGGTAGGCACGCCGCACGGTCTGCAGCGCATCGGTCTCACTGTCATCCAGCACCCAGCGCGGGAAATTCGTGTTGATCGACTCGATGGCTTCGCGCGCTTCCTCGATGAACAGCTCGAGGATTTCCGGATCGATGCCATCGCCCGTATCGGCGACAACCGGACGGTCAGCGGAAGGCCCGGTCCATGCCGGCAGCACGACCTCCGGCACAAAGGGCGGTGAAATCACCTGCGTGGCAGGCAGGTCTTCGCTGCCGGCCGGTGCCGAAATTTCCGGCAGCGTCAGTGCATCGAGACTGCGGCCGGCATTATCGAGCATCCAGTCAGGCTCGCGTCGTCCGGCCTGGATCGTCTCCATGTAGTACTCGAGACTGACGATCGCATCGGCGAGGCGCTCGAGCGCGGCCCGCGCCTCCACACCGCCACCGCGCTGCACGACTTCCGACGCGGCAGCAGCGATGCGTTCGGCGATCCGCGCCGCCGGCTCGCGCTCGGCGATCAGCAGCGCGGCGGTGATTCCGCGCAGCAGGGTCGGAATCGCATCCAGTGCCGCGCCGTCACCGGCGCGCTCGGTCACTGTACTGATGGCTTCCTTGACGCGCGTCAGGTTCGCCAGACACTCGCGCATCACGGCCTGGGTGACGAGCGACTGCCCGTGATCCTGCGCGTTGCTGGCCGTATCGCCGGCACCTGCCGCGTCGGGACTGATCAGGCCGATGAGCAGCGGCTCGATGCGGTCCTCGACCTCAAGCAGGGCGGCGGCCATGGTGACCAGCACCGATTCGTCCGGATGCCCGCGACCGGCCACCAGTTCTTCCAGTTCGGCACGCCGCAGCTGGACGACTTCACGCAATTCGCCCAGACCCAGCACGCCCAGCGTATCGCCGATCTTTTTCAGCAGCTCGACCTGTGGTGCGAGCTCCTCGACACGCTCCATGCCGGTGCGCACATAGATATCGAGCACATCCTTGACGCGCGCCAGGTCTTCGCGAATCGCGCCGGACACTGTCTGCATCAGCCGCGCACTGGGTGCCGACAGGCTTTGACGTGCGGACTCGACCTGCTCGTCACCGGGGATCAGTCCGGACAGGCTGAAGGCTTCGCGGATCGCCATTACCCGCGGACCGATACTCGTGGCGCGGGCAACGTAATAGAGCAGGTTGTTGACCAGTTCCGTGGGCGGCTGCGCAGCGAACTTCTGCTCACCGATGCTGAAGAGGCGTTTCATTTCGCGGTCGGCCTGACCGATCAGCCGCTTGACCGATACGCCGGCCTCCAGGCCGCCATCGGCCAACGCTTCGAGCACGCCGCCGACCACCCACCAGAGCTGATGGACCACTTCGCTGGCCGATGCCGCTTCGAGACGGCCGGCAACATCCTGGAGCCTGCGCAGCGCGTCCCCGCCAGCATCACCGCGAATCCAGCTCAGCAGCGCCAGCTGAAAGCGCGGCCGCATGTGTTTGGCCAGTACGGTGGCGTCTTCGCCTGAAGGTTCGCGCGGCGGAGCCACCGGCTCGCTCATCGCCCCCGGCGCGATATTCAGCAGCAACAGGGTGCTTTCGGACAGCAACGGACGACCGCGTGCGGCACGCAGGTCATTGAGCAGAGGCAGCAGCACCAGCGGCACGTCGCGGCCACCGTCACGGATACGCTCGACATAGCCCGGCAACTGCACGGCAGCCCGCGACAGGGCTTCGATGCCATCATCCGCCTGGCCATCGACGCGACGGTTTTTCAGCAGATGGCGGCAGGTCTGCTCCATCTCCTCGGCGAGCAGGCTGGCGCCCCAGGTCTCGGTGATCTGCAAGACGCCGCGCGCGGTATGCAGCAAGGCGGCACAGCGCTCCAGCAGCTGCGGGCTGCCCTCACCTTCAGCGAACTGTTCGAGTACCGCACGCGCATCGTTCAACGTGATCGCGAGCTCGGCGCCCACGAGTTGCAGCGGCTGGGGAGCCGGATCATCAGTCGCGTTGCGCTCGGGCAGGGCGGACACCGGTCAGGCCGTACGCTTGCTCGCGAAGGACACGGGTTCTGCGAAGTGCGCAGCCGGTTCACGCGCTGCCTCGGCTGGCGTTGCACCCGCGGCTGCCGCCGATGTACCCGCCTGGGCAAGTGCCGCAACCGGCGGCAGCCGGAAGCCGGCCACCGAGCGGCGCAGCTGGGTGGCGAGTTCCGCCAGCTTGCTGATGGCGCTGGTGGTGGCACTGGTATTGGCCTGGGTTTCGGCGTTGATCTCTTCCAGCACATCCATGCTGCGGGTCACCGCGGAGGCCGCCTTGCCCTGCTCGCGCGCCGAACTCGAGATGTTCTGCACCAGCGCCGCGATCTGGTTGGAAACCTGTTCGATCTCCTCGAGGGCGGCACCGGCATTTTCGGCCAGCAGCGCACCGCCGACCACGTCGGTGGTGCTGCGCTCCATCGAGACGATCGCCTCGTTGGTATCGGCCTGGATCGTGCGCACCAGGAACTCGATCTGGCGGGTGGCATTGGCCGAGCGTTCTGCCAGTCGCTGCACCTCGTCGGCCACCACTGCAAAACCGCGCCCTGCTTCGCCGGCCATCGAGGCCTGGATCGCGGCATTCAGCGCGAGGATGTTGGTCTGGTCGGCAATGTCATTGATGAGTTCGACGATGTTGCCGATCTCCTGCGAGCTTTCGCCGAGCCGTTTGATGCGCTTGGAAGTCTCCTGGATGGTCTCGCGGATGGCGTTCATGCCCTCGATGGTGCGTCGCACCGCATCGCCGCCCTTGTGCGCCACATCCACCGAATGGCGGGCCACGTCCGAGGAGCGCTCGGCGTTGCCCGAAACCTCCTCGATGGACGAGGCCATGCGGTTGATGGCCCGCGAAGCCGACTCGAGCTGCTTGGATTGCGCTTCGCTGGCAGCGGCGAGCTGGCGGGCAGAACCCTCGGTCTGCCGGGCGGCACCGTCAACGAGGATCGCGCTTTCGTTGATGGTCGTGACCAGCTCGCGCAGCGCCTCGATCGCGTAATTCACCGAGTCGGCAATCGCGCCGGTGATGTCCTCGGTCACCGTGGCATGCACGGTGAGATTGCCATCGGCCAGGCTGCTCATTTCATCGAGCAGCGTCAGGATGGCCTGCTGGTTGCGCTCATTCTGGGCGGTCTGCCGGACAGCTGCCCGGCCGGTGTCGGCCACGCGCCGGTAAATCCAGATCATGGCCAGCGCCAGCGCGATGCCCAGCGCAAGCAACGCCGCAACGATGGTCGCCGCCAGCCCCAGTGCAGGTGCCTGTGCCGTACTGACCGGCGTGAGCGGCAGGGCACCCACCAGCGTATCGAGCTGCTCCATCGACTGACGCAGTGCGCTGAGACGGTCACCGGCAGCCAGCACGTCGCGCAGGGTCTTGCTGAGTTCGGCACTCTCCTTGCGCAATCCATCCAGTGCCCGGATTGCCTCCGGCCCCGTCAGCGCACGCAATCCGAGTTCGGCATTGCCTTCCGCCAGACCGCGCACCACCTGGGTGATCGCCATGTCGGCATCGAGCATCACGGAACTCTGTGCCGCTGCCGTTACGGCGCCCTGCGACAGGCCGCGCAGGTCGCGGCGCAGGCCATCGGCCAGCGCCCGTATCCGCTCAAGCTGGGCGATGGTGGCCGGCTGGTTGCGCAGCGCCGGATTGGCCTGCAAGGCATCGATCTGCGCAGCCAGACGCGGGACCACGCGATCGAGACGATCGGCCGCCGCACGCAAGGCCAGCAGTTCACTGCGACCGGCTTCTATGGTGCCAAGGCTGGCGCTGATCCGGACCAGGCTGCGTCGGATGTCGTCGTCGAGTCCGCTGGTATCGGCCTCCTTGAGCTGCCTGCTGACAGTCGCCAGGCCCGCAAAGGCCTTTGCCTCACCACGCATCGCGCCGGCAGCAAGACTCCAGGCGATGTGGGCATCGGCCAGCGGCGAGTTTGCCGCCGCACCACCGGATACCGTGAGCGCCGGGGGCCGGAGCAGGAGCAGGGCAAGACAGCCCACGAGCACCGCTATCAGTGCGGCACCCAGCGCCGGAAACAGCCGCATTCCACCTGTTTGTTCTGTCATCAGTTGATTCGCTCCGTTTTACTCGGCCGCAGCACGCTGGAAATCCCGTGCGTCCAGCAGTTTCGAAAGACTGAATACCGGCCAGACTTCGCCCGCACGCTGGAAGCAGCCATCCAGAAACCGGTCAGCCCGGATCACCGTTTCCGGCACTTCGATGTTCATTTCGCCATCCAGAAAGCGCCGAAAACCAAATACTTCGTCGACGATCAGTCCGACCGGATACTCGTCGCTGTTGATCACCAGCGCCCGGGCACTGCGTTCGGCACCACCGATGCCGGAGCCGAGAAACTCGCGCAGATCGACCAGCGGCAACAGGTGCCCGCGCACATTGGCCAGCCCCTTCACCCAGGACTTTGCGCCCGGTACGCGCGTCACGGCCGGTGGCACCATCAGCACTTCGCGAACCTCGTCACGCGGCACCACAAACCGTTCCCGACCCAGCCGGAAACCCACGCCTACCCATTCCTCCAGGTTGACGTCATGGCCATGCGCGCCCGCGGCTGCCGCACGGCTGCGGCGCTCCATCTCGCACAGCAGATCAAAAGGATGATCCTTGAGGGTCCGCAGGCTGTCCTGTGCGGCGACAGCCATCAGCCCAGCGCGGCCCGTACGGCCGCCACCAGTTCCTGTTCGGATACCGGCTTGGTCAGATACTGCACCGCGCCCTGACGCAGGCCCCAGACGCGGTCGGCTTCCTGGGTCTTGGTCGAAATGATCAGGATCGGGATGGATGCGGTGGCGGGATCCTGCGCCAGCCGGCGTGTCGCCTGATAGCCGTTCATGCCCGGCATGACGATATCCATCAGGATCACGTCCGGCGAGCGCTCACCGGCCAGCCGGAT
>JAUPLK010000116.1 GCA_030836925.1 Pseudomonadota bacterium | reverse complement strand
GCGCATGAACATTGGCACCGGCAAGCCCGAACCCGCGCTGCTCGCGGAAATACCGCACCGGCTGATTGATGTCCGTGATCCCTGGGAGAGCTATTCGGCCGGTGAGTTCCTGCGCGATGTGCGGACGGCGATTGCCGAGGTCGTGGCCGCCGGCCGTGTGCCGCTGCTCGTGGGGGGCACGATGCTGTATTTCCGCAGCCTGTGGCAGGGCTTGTCGGCTTTGCCTGGGGGCGACAGCGAGGTCCGTGCCGCAATCGACCGGCGCGCGGCAGCCATCGGCTGGCCGGCGTTGCACGCCGAACTCGCTCGCGTTGATCCGTCGAGCGCCGAGCGGCTCCGGCCGACCGACCGGCAACGGATCCAGCGTGCGCTTGAAGTGTGGCAGCTCACCGGCGTGCCGCTCTCGGCACAGCAGGGCAGGGCGTTACCACCCGATGATCTGCGCTTTCTGCGCATCGCGCTGATCCCCGGCGAGCGGCAGTTGCTGCATGCGCGGATCGAGGCGCGCTTCAGCGCGATGCTGGCGCAGGGCTTTGTCGGCGAAGTCGCTGGGCTGATGCAACTGCCTGAAATGCGTACAGAACGACCAGCCATGCGGGCCGTTGGCTATCGCCAGCTGTGGGCAATGCTGGCGGGCAATCATGACCGGGCAGAAGCGGAACGTCGTGCGCTCGCGGCGACCCGGCAGCTGGCCAAGCGGCAACTTACCTGGTTGCGTCATGAAGTTTGTGAGCAGTGCTTTGCCATGGAGGAGTCGCATTTGCCCGCGAAAGTGGAGGCCCTGCTGCATTCCCATGGTGTGCAGGATGCATTATCGGTATCGAGCGGCTAGAATGCCGGCGCATGGGGGGAGAGCATATGCGGCGTGTTCCGCGTCGTTCAGAAGCGCCACCGGACGCAAGCAAAAATAAAAATCAGGAGTCCAAGATGACCAAAGGTCAGGTGCTGCAGGATCCGTTCCTTAACGTACTCCGCAAGGAGAAGGTTCCGGTTTCGATTTATCTTGTTAACGGCATCAAGTTGCAGGGGACCGTCGAGTCCTTCGACCAGTTTGTCGTGCTGCTCAAGAACAGCGTCAGCCAGATGGTATACAAGCACGCCATTTCCACGGTGGTACCGTCCCGTGCGGTCAGATTGCCAGACCAGGATGATGAGGACGAGGGCTGATTGCGCCGGACCCGTCTACTGAGCGCCACTGCCGGGCAACGTGCCGGGAGATTCATGTTACCGAGGTCTAAACTTGTTTGACCGTCCGGGTCATGGTGAGCGCGCCGTTCTGGTGCACGTCAAGATAGGCTCCGTCCCGTCCCCTGAAGAACAGCAGGAGTTTCATGCGCTCGCCGTATCTGCAGGTGCAGAGGTGGCTGGCGAACTGAGCGCCGGACTCCGCAAGGTCAATCCGCGTTTTCTGATCGGCAGCGGCAAGCTTGAAGAGTTGCGGCAGCTGTTGCATGAGAGCTGTGCCGAGATCGTGCTGGTCGATCACTGGCTGAGCCCGGCCCAGCAGCGCAATCTCGAACAGGAACTCGATCGCCGTGTCATCGACCGCACGGGTCTCATTCTGGATATCTTTGCGCTGCGCGCGCGCACGCACGAAGGCAAGCTGCAGGTCGAATTGGCCCAGCTCGAGCATCTGGCCACCCGCCTGGTGCGGGGCTGGACGCATCTCGAGCGGCAAAAGGGCGGTATAGGGCTGCGTGGTCCCGGTGAAACCCAGCTCGAATCAGACCGTCGCCTGATTTCACAGCGTATCCGCTCATTGACCGAGCGACTCGGGCGCGTTGCCCGGCAGCGCCGCACGGCCGGAAAGATGCGCCGCAAGGCCGAGATTCCCACGGTTTCACTCGTTGGCTACACCAATGCCGGCAAGTCGACCCTGTTCAACCGGCTGACCAGCGCAGACGTGCTGGTCGCCGATCAGCTGTTTGCCACGCTCGACCCGACGCTGCGGCGCGTCCGCTTGCCGGACGGGACGACGATCGTCCTTGCCGATACGGTCGGTTTCATCCGCGATCTGCCCCACGAACTGGTGGCCGCGTTTCGCTCGACCCTGGATGAGACCAGGGATTCACACCTGATCCTGCACGTGATCGACAGCTCGGATCCGGCGCACCAGGATCGCGTCCAGGACGTCGTGAATGTGCTGGAGGAGATTGGTGCCGGCCAGACGCCCCGCATTCAGGTCTACAACAAGACTGATATACTGGGCTCGCAGCCCCGGGTTGATCGCGATGCGACGGGGTTGCCGGTTCGCGTCTGGCTGTCATCGCAAACGGGCGATGGGGTCAGCTCCCTGCTTGAGGTCATTGCCGAGCATCTGCATGTCGCATTCGTGCAGTGCACGGTCGAGCTGGACGCTGCAGATGCGCGTCTGCGAGCCGGTTTCTATGCCATGGGCGTGGTACGCAACGAGCGTCCGCGCGATGCGGGCGGCTGGGAGCTGGATCTGCGCATTGGTCGTCGTGAATATGAGGATCTGAGCCGGCGCGAGCACTTGCGGGTGCTGCCTGGTTCCGATGATTTCCGGCCCGAGGCGCTACAGTGATTTCGGCGTAATTTCTCTGGAACTGACAAATGGCATGGAATGAACCCGGCAACGGCAAGAACCCCTGGGATCGCGGGCAAGGTCAGGGTCCACCGGATCTGGACAAGATCATCCGCGCCTGGCAGCAGCGACTGGTCGCCTTATTGCGAGGCGGGCGTGGCTCGCGTGGTTCGTCTGGCGGACAGTCGACTGGTCAGCCGGGTGGGGCGGCAATTTTTGCTCTGGCCGGGCTGGTTCTGGCGGTCTGGGTGGCAACCGGGTTCTACCGGGTCGATGATGCCGAACGCGGTGTCGTGACGCGTTTCGGCAAGTATCAGGAATCCACCATGCCGGGCCTGCGCTGGCATCTGCCCTGGCCGGTCGAGCGAGTGGAACTCGTCAATATCAACGAGATCGTGCCGTTCAAACAGCAGACGCGCATGCTGACGGCTGATGAGAACATCGTGGTGGTTGATCTGGTCGTGCAGTACCGGAGGGCCGATCCGGTCAAGTATCTCTTCAATGTGCGTGACCCGGCGGCGACGCTGCAGGACATCAGCGAAAGCGCCATCCGTGAGGTCATCGGCAAGAACAAGCTCGACTTCGTGCTGCTGGAAGGCCGTACCGAGATTGCGGTGCAGACCGAAAAACTGGTACAGCAGACGCTGGACGAGTATCAGACCGGCATGCTGGTTACCAAGGTCAATTTGCAGGACGCCAATTTTCCCAGCCAGGTAGAGACGGCCGTGCAGGACGCCATCAAGGCGCGCGAAGATCGCGAGCGACTGTCTTTCGAGGCTCAGGCCTACGCCAACGATGTCGTGCCGCGAGCGCGCGGTGAAGCGGTCCGGCGCCGGGAGGACGCCGAGGGTTATCGCTCACGGGTCGTGGCCGACGCCCAGGGTGAGGCAGCGCGCTTTGAACTGCTCCTGGCGGAATACAAGAAGGCGCCCGAAGTGACGCGTCGGCGCCTTTACCTGGAGGCCATGGAGGATATCTACGCGGCTTCCAACAAGGTCCTGGTGGATTCGGGCAGCAACAGCAATCTGCTCTATCTGCCGGTCGACAAGATCCTGGAGCAGCGGCGCAACAGCCTGGCCACCCCAGCGCTGCGGGATTCTGCTCCGCCCACTGTGGTGAAGCCCGCGGCAACGGCTGCACCACGTGATCCTGCCGATCTGCGCACCCGGGGGGCACGCTGATGAATGTCCGAACGCTTTTGCCCGCGGCCGTCGTGTTGCTTGTGGCTGTACTCAGTCTGTCGGTTTACACGGTTGATGAGCGCGAGCTTGCCATCAAGTTCCGGTTGGGCAAGATCATCGAGACCGACATCGGCCCTGGCCTGCATTTCAAGGTGCCGTTCATCAACAACGTCGTCAAATTTCCGCGCCAGATACTGACGCTGACCAATCCACAGGAACTTTTTCTTACTTTCGAGAAGAAAAACCTGCTTGTGGATTTCTTTGTCAAGTGGCGAATCGTGGATGTTGCGGCCTATTACCGTGCGACCGGTGGTGATGAGGCGCTTGCAGCCCAGCGCATGCTTGAAATCGTCAAGGATGGCATTCGCGGTGAATTTGCCAAGCGCACGGTTCCGCAGGTGGTGACGGCAGAGCGGCGTGAGTTGCTCGACAACATGCTGACGAATGCGCGCAAGAATGCCCTTGAGCTCGGCATTCAGGTCATCGATGTGCGCGTCAAGCGCACGGAATTTCCGGAGCAGGTCAGCGACTCCGTGTTCGACAGGATGCGTCAGGAGCGTGCGCGGACGGCCTCGGAACTTCGTGCACAGGGCGCCGAGGCGGCTGAGCAAATCCGTGCCGAGGCTGATCGTCAGAGAACTGTGACCCTGGCCGAGGCTTACCGGGATGCCGAGAAGGTTCGCGGTGCCGGTGATGCCGAGGCGGCGCGGATCTATGCCGAGGCCTTTCGCAAGGATCCGGATTTCTTTGCTTTCACGCGCAGCATCCAGGCATACCGTCGCTCGCTGGGCAAGGAGAACGACCTGCTGGTGCTGGACGGTAATGGCGAGTTCTTCAACTATTTGCGGAAATCCGAGAGCAAGCGTTAGGCGGGGCAATCGCGGTGGGCAAGTGTGTCATCGTCATCGGTACCCAGTGGGGTGACGAGGGCAAGGGAAAGATTGTCGATCTGTTGACCGAACAGGCACAGGCCGTGGTGCGCTTCCAGGGCGGTCACAACGCCGGTCACACGCTCATCATCGGTGGCGAGAAGACGGTTCTGCACCTGATCCCGTCAGGGATACTGCGACCTGGTGTTACCTGCGTCATCGGCAACGGGGTTGTCGTTCATCTGCCGTCGCTGCTGAAAGAGATCGATGCCCTGGAACAGCGCGGCATCACGGTGGCGAACCGGCTGAAAATCAGCCCGGCCTGCCCCCTGATACTGCCCAGTCATATCGCGCTCGATCTGGCGCGCGAGCAGGCCCGCGGGATTCGTGCAATTGGCACGACCGGTCGTGGCATCGGGCCTACCTATGAGGACAAGGCCGGACGCCGCTCGCTGCGCATGGCGGACATCTTCGACGAAAGGCGCTTTTCCGAGCAGCTCGCCGAAGTCATGGAGCTGCACAACTTCATGCTGACGAGGTATTACCATGCTGAAGCAGTCAGCATGGAAGCAACGCTGGCCGAGTGGCTGGCCATGGCCGATAGAGTCAAGCCGCTGGTCTTTGATACCGTTGCTTACCTGGATGAATTGCGGCGCAATGGCTCACGTCTGATGTTCGAGGGTGCGCAGGGCGCATTGCTTGATATCGATCACGGCACATACCCTTATGTGACCTCGTCGAACACGGCTGCAGGGTGTGCCGCCAGCGGGTCCGGACTGGGTCCGGCCAATTTCGATTATGTACTGGGTGTGGTGAAGGCTTACGCCACCCGTGTCGGCGGCGGGCCGTTTCCCACGGAACTGTTCGATGAAACTGGCGAGCGACTCGCGCGTGTCGGTGTTGAATTCGGCTCCACGACGGGTCGGCCCCGGCGCTGTGGCTGGTTCGATGCCGTGACCGTGCGACGGGCCGTGATCAACAGCAGCATCACCGGCCTGTGTGTCACCAAACTGGACGTGCTGGACGGTCTGCCGTCGGTGAAGGTCTGTACCGGCTACCGGCTGGATGGAAAGGTTAATACCCATCCGCCGCTTCTCGTGGATCGCTATGCCGACGTTGAGCCCGTTTATGAGGAGTTCCCGGGCTGGTCCGAGTCAACGCTGGGTGCACGCCAGCTGAACCAGTTGCCGGCGACCGCCCAGAACTATCTCCGCCGCCTGGAGTCTATCGTGGGAATTCCCGTCGATATGGCATATC
>JAUPLK010000115.1 GCA_030836925.1 Pseudomonadota bacterium | reverse complement strand
AGCGCCCGAGCAGTCCTGCAGGGCGCACGTCGCTCTGGCGCAATCGACCGGTGCTGGCCTGGGCATTCTATGACTGGGGCAATTCGGCATTTTCCCTGCTGGTGGTCACGGTCTTCGTGCCGCTCATGCTCGGCAGTTTCTGGAACGATGGTGCGCCATCGCCGGTGACCACCTTTCGCCTTGGTGTGGGTAATGGCATCGCCAGCGCGGTCGTGGTGTTGCTCGCGCCGCTGCTCGGTGCGATGACCGACCGGGCGGGGCGCAGAAAGCCCTGGCTGGCGGCGTTCACCGGTCTCGGCGTGCTGGCAACGACTGGACTGGCAGCGGTGGGCCCGGGGGGCTGGCAGCTCGCGCTGCTCTGTTTCGTGCTGGGCTCGATCGGCTTTTTTGCCGCCAACAGTCTCTACGATGCGCTGCTCATCGATGTCGCCGCTCCGCAGGACTGGGATCGCGCATCGGCGCTCGGCTATGCACTGGGTTATCTGGGCAGTGCGCTGCTGTTTCTCCTGAGCATTGCCATGCTCGCCCGGCCCGGGCAATTCGGCCTGGCCAGCGCCGTCGAGAGCACGCGCCTGTCGTTCCTGCTGGTGGCGATCTGGTGGGCGGTGTTCAGCCTGCCGCTGCTGCTCCGGGTCCGCGAGCGACGGCCAGTGCGTGGCGCCGTTGCCAGCGGCAGCCTGCGGGCCGGCTTTCGCCAGCTATACCGCACCTTGCAGGCCGTGCGCAGCCAGCCGCAACTGCTGCGCTTTCTGCTCGCCTACTGGCTGTACATCGACGGCGTCTACACGATCATCAAGATGGCGGTGGATTACGGCCTGTCGCAGGGACTCTCATCCACCGAGGTCACCGGCGCGATCCTGGTCACGAACTTCATCGGTTTTCCGGCGGCGATCGGTTTTGGCCTGCTCGGCGAGCGCGTGGGTGCACGCCGTGGCATCTACCTGGCACTGCTGATCTACATCGTGGCGACTACCGCCGCCGTGTTCATGAAGACGGCGGCGGACTTTTACGTGCTGGCGATCACCATCGGCCTGGTGCAGGGTGGGGTACAGTCGCTGAGCCGCTCGCTCTATGCGCGGCTCATTCCGCCGGAAAGTCGCGGCGAATATTTCGGCTTCTACAACATGATGGGCAAGTTTTCCTCGATCGTCGGGCCGGTGCTGGCTGGAACGGCAGCGCTCGTATCCGGCAGTCAGCGCATCGGCATCCTGTCGATCCTGATCCTGTTCGTCGCCGGCCTCTGGCTGCTCAGCCGCGTGCGTTTGCCGGCGGCAGCCGCAACTGCCTGACCAGCCGCCTGAAGCGGAGCACTTCGGCGCGACCCGGCACGCACTCGTAGCGCAGGCGCAGGTAGAGCGCGGTCAGGCTGGCCAGTGCTGCCGCCAGTTCCGGCCGTGCGGCGATGACGGCTGCCGCATATTCCCCCGGGGTCTCGTTGGGCCGGCGCGGGCGGCCCAGTCGGGCGAGGCGTCTGCACAGCAACTGCCAGCTCTGTTCGAGCGGATCCTGCGCGCGGTCCCGCTCGCGCAGGCTCAGCCAGGTGTACAGCAACAGCAGGCTGCTGACCGTGACGATGCAGACCAGCGCCAGGTCACGCAAGGATGGCGAGTCGAAGCCGAGTCTGCCGAGCAGGGCGTTCTGCTGCTCGGGCCCGAAGGCCAGCACCCAGCGGTCCCACTGCGCGTTGAGTGCATCCCAGCCAAAGGCCAGCTGGCCGAACCACGGGCTGGTGCCGAGCAGGGGCAGGTCTGCGCGCACTGATCCTGGCAGTGCCGCGCCGATACCCTCGTCCACGCGCTCCGGTGCGACGGCGGCGGTGGGGTCGTAGCGTTCCCAGTAACCGTCGAGCCAGACCTCGGTCCAGGCATGGGCATCGGACTGACGCACGATCCAGTAGTCAGCGAGCGGGTTCGGTTCGCCACCCTGGTAGCCGGTGACCACACGCGCGGGAATGCCCGCGGCGCGCGCCAGCATGGCGAAGGCCGAGGCATAGTGTTCACAGAAGCCGCTGCGCGTGCGGAACAGGAAGTCATCGACCGGGTGATCGCCGAGTGCCGGCGGCTCCAGCGTGTAGTAGTAGGCCTGCTGCCTGAACATGCCGAGGATGTTGCGCAGGTAGGCCCGGTCGGAGCCGGCGGCAGCGCGCATTTTGCCGGCCAGCGCGGCGCTGCGCGGGTTGCGCGCCGCGCTGACGGCGAGCGTGGCCGGCTCCGGAGCGCGTGCATCGCGAAAGCGCGGCAGCGTCGCCGAGCGTCCTCGCCATGCGCTGCGCGAGGCGATCGGCCGGGCGCTGAGCAACTCGCGGGTCGCACTCAGGGTAGCGTCTGCGGCGTCCCAGCTCAACGCGGTTTCGAGCGGCAGCAGCCAGCGCTGTTGATGGGCTTCGAGCACGATTTCATAGCTGTGTACCGGTGTGTCGGCCGGCAGTTGCCGCAGCGGCGCCGCCGTCTTTTGCCGGCGGGCGCTATCGGCCAGCGCGCGCCAGCGGCGCCCGTCGAAGCTCTCCAGTACCGGGCCGCGCCAGTACAGCTGTGCGCGTTCCGGGGGTGCGCCGTCGAAACGCACGCGGAAGGCCGGTTCGTCGGACTGCGCCAGCGAGGTGATGTCACCCGGGCTCATCTGGCTCGACAGACCGGTGCGGCCATTCTGCCCGCCCGAGGGCAATGCCCACAGCGGTCCGGGCAAGCGCGGAAACAGCAGGAACAGCGCGAGGGCGAGCGGCACGGCGTGCATCAGCAGGCGCGCCGTCAGCAGCAGGCCGGTCACCGGCGGCATCGCCTGGCGACTGCGGGCGGCCTGCAGCAGGGCGACGGTGCCGATCAGCACGCCAGCCGCCAGCAGCGGTACACCGCCCAGTGACTGCTCGCGCAGAAAGGCCGCAAACAGCACGAACCAGGCGATCAGCACCACCAGGCTGCGGTCGCGTGCACTGTGCGTTTCCAGCAACTTGAGTGCGAGCATCAGCAGCAGCAGTGCGGAGCCGGCATCCAGTCCGGAGATCTGCCGCCAGGTGAAGCCGACGGCGAGCGTGCTGGCCAGTGTGAGCGTGCCCCGCAGGATGCTGCCGGGCAGGGGCCAGTACCCGAGCGCGGCACCCAGTCGCCAGGTCGCGGCGATGAGCACGATGCCGGAGATCCAGAACGGCAGTGTGTCGAGGTGTGGCGCGCCGACGATGGCAATCAGCAGGCACAGCCACAGCAGTTGCGCCACGGAGCTGTGCTCGACAACCGGTGTCCCCGGTGCGCGCCAGCCCTGCAGCGGCCTGGCCTTCATGTGCTGCGGGTCTCCGGCGCAAACACGGCCAGTGAGCGCAGGCAACGGTGAAAGTGTTCGCGACCGTTGCCGGGTGGCAGCTCGATGCCCGGCAAACGCAGGCCATAGGCACGTCCTGCTGCATCCGCATCGATGATCAGGCGCGTGAGCAGGGACAGTCGGGTCTCGGTGTCCGTGGCGTTCAGGGCATCCCAGTCGAACCAGCTTGAACCGGCACCGCTGCGAAAGTCCTTCGCCAGCAGTTGTCCGCCGCGCGCCAGCGCTTTCCAGGCCATGCGCGCCGGTGATTCGCCGGGGACGGGAATGCGCAGGCCGACGAATTCATCACTGCCGTGCAGGGATTCCCCCGCGTGCTCGAGATCGGCCGACGTCGCCGGCAGGGCCGTCGCGAGTTGCAGGGCCGGTTTCGGATACACCATCAGTTCGCGGTCGGGGTACAGCCAGGCCCAGGCCTCGAACAGGCCGAATGGATAGCGGGTGCTGACGCGGATCACGGGGCAGGCGTGTGGGCCGCGCCGGGAGGTCGGCAGGCACAGTTGCAGCACGGCGCTGCCACCCGCCGCGAGGTCGACCGGCGGCGTTGCGGCGCCAGCCGGTCCCGCGCTGATCTGCCAGCGGCGGCTGCGGCCCTCGTTGACGATGCGCACGCCGCACTCAACCAGTTCGCCGGCGAATACCGCTGCACAGCCCTCGATGGTCAAACGCAGTCCGGCCAGGTTTCGCTGCGTGTGATGAATGCTGATCACGGTGACAGCCGTGAGCAGGAAGGCCAGTGCGAAACCCATGTTGTTGCTGTAGTTGAGTGCGCCGAGCAGCATGGTGAACAGCACCAGGCCAAAAACCAGGCCAGTGCGCGTCGGCAGGATGTAGACGCGGCGCTGATGGAGTTCGATGACGTCGCCGTCGGGTCCCTGCCGGCGACGGAACCAGCGTTGCATCAGCGGCGCCGGGGTCGGGTGGAGAAGTGATGTGTCCACAGGGTCAGGGTATCGGTACGGACTCCAGCACCAGTCTGGCTGGATCACGCACGGCGGCCGGGCTGCCGGGCCGTGCGCGCAGGCGATGGCCGGCGACCGCTGCGAATACGGCCTTGACGTCTTCCGGATGTACGCCCGGATGGCCGTGCAGCAGCGCGAGGCAGCGCGCCGCCATCACCAGGTCCTGGGCACCGCGTGGCGACAGCCCCAGTTCGAACAGCGCGGACTGGCGGGTGTAACGCACCAGGGCCTGCACATAATCGAGCAAGGCATCGGCGAGAAACAGTTCGCGGGCTGCGGCGCGCAATGCCAGCAGGCCGGCCGAGTCGATCACCGGTTGCAACTCGCCGAGCAGCAGACGCCGGTCTTCACCGCGCAGGAGTTTGCGTTCCAGCGCCTCGGCCGGATAGCCGAGCCCGAGCCGCATCAAAAAACGATCCAGTTGCGATTCAGGCAGCGGATAGGTGCCGGCCTGGTGCAGCGGGTTCTGCGTGGCGATCACGAAGAAGGGCACCGGCAGCGGGCGGGTTTCGCCATCCAGCGTGACCTGGTTTTCTTCCATGGCTTCGAGCAGTGCGCTCTGTGTCTTCGGGGTGCTGCGGTTGATCTCGTCGGCCAGCACGATGTGCGAGAAGACCGGGCCGGGATGGAAGCGGAACCTGGCCGTGTCCTGTTCGAAGACCGACATGCCGACGATGTCGGCGGGCAGCATGTCGCTGGTGAACTGGATGCGCCGGAACGACAGGCCGAGCACCGCGGCCAGCGCGCGGGCCAGCAGGGTCTTGCCGACGCCGGGTATGTCTTCGATCAGCAGGTGACCACCGGCCAGCAGGCAGGTGAAGGCGAGTTCGATTTCGGTGTGCTTGCCGAGGATGACCTGACCGACCTCGCGATTGACCTGTTCGCCCAGCTGCTTTGCCTGCTGCAGCTGATCCGCATTTGCCAGTGCTGTGACATTCCGCGCCATGGCCAGGTTCCGCTCGGGTCGGTTGCTTCGGGAAGATAGCATGGCATCCTGCCCGAATCGGCTGCGGGCGGGCGCGAACTGGGGCACAGATCCGGCCGCGTGCCGGCTCTTTTGCGCCCGTGCCATACTCTGTGGCCGGGCTTTGCCTGATTGCCGGAGAGAGTCATGACCGGATTCACCAAGGGTGGCCGCTCCGAGGATGAGTGGCGGCAACTGCTGGATGGCGATCGCTGCAGGGTGCTGTTCCAGGAGGGCACCGAGGCGCCCTTCAGCAGTGCGCTGAACGGGGAGAAGCGCGCGGGCACCTTCATCTGTGCCGCCTGTCACCAGCCGCTGTTCACCAGCGACGGCAAGTACGACAGCGGCACGGGCTGGCCGAGTTTTTTCCAGCCCATCGATCCGGCGCGCATCGAAACCCGGCGCGATTTCCGCCTGCTGCTGCCGCGCACCGAGTACCACTGCGCGCGCTGCGGCGGGCACCAGGGCCACGTGTTCGGCGACGGGCCCGCGCCGACCGGCCAGCGCTACTGCAACAACGGACTCGCGTTGCGGTTCATACCGGAAGGCGAGCCGCTGCCGGAACTGCGCTGAGTTACGGATTTGTCGAGGGTTGAGCGGACACATCAGAGGATGCCTTCAAGCA
>JAUPLK010000114.1 GCA_030836925.1 Pseudomonadota bacterium | reverse complement strand
CCGGCTGATCGAGGCCGAGCTCGGCAACGGCCCGGTGCGCCTGGTGCTGGCTGCCGAACTGGCGGACTCTGCACTTGCCCGCTACGGCGCGAAGTCAGCTACCGTGCTGGCGACCTTCAGTGGCCAGGTGCTTGAGGGGCTGAAGCTTCTGCACCCCTTCTACGCACGCGAGGTACCGGTGATCCTCGCCGACTACGTGACGCTCGATGCCGGCACCGGTGCCGTGCACACCGCGCCGGGTCACGGCCAGGACGACTATCAGTCCGGCCTGCGCTACAAGCTGCCGCTGGATAATCCGGTCGACGGACGCGGCGTCTATGTTCCGGGTACCGCACTGCTGGCCGGCCTGCACATCAAGGCAGCGGAAGAGCAGATCCTGACGCTGCTGCGTGAGGCGGGCCGCCTGCTCTGTGCGCAGAAATTCCAGCACAGCTATCCGCACTGCTGGCGGCACAAGGCGCCGCTCATCTTCCGGGCGACGCCGCAGTGGTTTGTCAGTCTGGACCAGAATGGGCTGCGGGAATCGAGTCTCACCGCGATCCGCAGCGTACAGTGGATTCCGGACTGGGGGCAGCAGCGCATCGAGAACATGATCGTCGGCCGTCCCGACTGGTGCATCTCGCGGCAGCGCACCTGGGGTGTGCCGATTCCGCTGTTCATTCACCGCGACAGCGGCGAACTGCATCCGGATACCCTGCCGCTGCTGGAAGAAGTGGCGCGGCGCATCGAAGCGCAGGGCATCGATGCCTGGTTTGATCTTGATCCTGCCGAGCTGCTGGGTACAGCAGCCGGCGATTACGACCGGGTCACGGACACGATGGACGTGTGGATGGACTCGGGCATGGTGCATCACTGCGTCGCCCGCAGTCACGCCGAGGTCGGTTTTCCGGCCGATCTTTACCTGGAAGGTTCTGACCAGCATCGCGGCTGGTTCCAGAGTTCCCTGCTGACCGCCGTTGCCATGGAGGGCAGGGCACCCTACCGCCAGGTACTGACGCACGGCTTCACGGTCGACGACAAGGGTCGCAAGATGTCCAAGTCGCTCGGCAATGTCGTCGCACCACAGCCGGTGGTCAGTTCGCTGGGCGCCGACGTGCTGCGCCTGTGGGTGGCTTCCACGGACTACCGCAGCGAGATGAACGTCTCGCAGGAAATCCTCAAGCGCATGGCCGATTCCTATCGCCGCATGCGCAATACGGCGCGCTTTCTGCTCGGCAATCTCGACGGCTTTGATCCGCTCAAGGACCAGGTGCCGGTGGCGGAACTGGTGGCGCTGGATCGCTGGGCGATCGGCCGGGCGGCGGAGTTGCAGCGCGAGATCCTCGCCGCCTATGAGTCCTACGAGTTCCATCGTGTCTATCAGCAGTTGCACAATTTCTGCGTGGTCGATCTGGGCGCCTTTTATCTGGACGTGATCAAGGATCGCCTGTACACCACCGGTCGCAAGTCGCCGGCCCGTCGCTCGGCGCAAACGGCCATGTACCACATCATCGAAGCGATGGTGCGCTGGCTGGCGCCGGTGCTGAGCTTTACGGCCGAGGAAATCTGGGCGCAGATGCCCGGTGAGCGTGGTGATTCGGTATTCCTGTCCACCTGGCACCAGTTGCCGGCTGCCGGTTCTGCCGATGCCGGCGAGCTGGACTGGAAGGGACTGCTGCGGGTACGCGAAACCGCCGCCCGGGCACTGGAGGCGCTGCGCGTGTCGGGAGCGATCGGCTCCGGTCTCGATGCACGGATCACGGTGTTTGCCGATGGCCGGCTGTATCAGGACATGCAGCGGCTGGGCGACGAACTGCGCTTTGTGTTCATCACCTCCGGTGCCGTGGTCCGTCCGGCTGGCGAGCGTGGTGAGTCGGCGCTGGCTGGTGAGGGATTGGCCGGCGAAGGATTCTGGGTGCAGGCCGAGCCGGATACCGATGCCAAGTGTGTGCGCTGCTGGCATCGGCTGCCGGATGTCGGCAAACATGTGGCCCACCCCGAACTGTGCGGCCGTTGCGTGACCAACATCGATGGCCCCGGCGAGACCCGCCGTTACGTCTGAGCGAGCACGAGATGGAACCTGCTGTCGAATCCGGCCAGAATCCCGTATCAGGGTCCGCACCAGGGCGCGTCACGTGGCGATGGTTGCTGCTCGCGATCGTCGTGCTCGTGCTCGACCAGTGGACCAAGAAACTGGTCGTCGGGCATTTCGAGCTGTTCGAGCGGCTGCCGGTGATGCCGTATTTCGACCTGGTGCGCCTGCACAACACGGGTGCGGCCTTCAGTTTTCTGGCCAATGCTTCGGGCTGGCAGAACTGGTTTTTTGCGCTCACCGCTTTGGTCGTGAGCGGGGTGCTGCTCTGGTGGTTTTTCCAGCAGCCAGCCGGCCGGGTGGTGGTGCCGCTCGGCCTGATGCTGGTGCTGGGTGGTGCGATCGGCAATCTGGTCGATCGGCTGGCGCAGGGCTATGTCGTCGATTTCGTGCTGCTGTACTACGACCGCTGGTCATTTCCGGCTTTCAATGTCGCCGACATGGGCATCACCTGTGGCGTGATGCTGCTGCTCTTCGACGGTTTTTTTCTCGAGTCGCGCCGGTCGTCCTGATCGCCCGGTCCGTGCCGGCCGCAGTTTGCGCGTTCAGCGCCAGCACTTGCTGCTGATCGCTGCGCTGCTCTCGTTGGCGGAATTGGTGGCGGTGCGCTGACCGCTCTGATCGATGCTGAAGGACACACAGTCGGTGTCATCCCGCTGTGACTGGTCGGTGCGTGCGGTTGCCGTGGCGATGTAGCCCGCGACCGCACCGTCGGCGGACGCTGCCACGCTCAACTCATAGAGCCCGCGTTCCGTGTCGCCGATGCCGAGACCGGCCGGCGGCGGATCTGCGAGTTCATCGGCAGTGGTCGCATAGCGGTTGTTCTGCAGATAAAAGCGTTCCTCGGCGGCTGACAGCCGCAGCAGGGCAGCCGTGGCATCGGTGCGATTTGCGCGGCGCAGATATTGCCGGTATCCGGCGACGCTGGCGCCGGCCAGGATCGCCATGATCACCATGACGATCATCAGCTCGATCAGCGTGAAGCCGTGGCCGGTACTTTGGCCGGCACCCAGGCTGCGCACACGTGTCCTGCGCACCGCTTACTGACTCTCGTCCTGGAACCAGTAGGTGCGCCGGATGGGGGACCCGGAACCGGAATCGCTAAGCCCCAGCTCGTCGGCGGGCAGACACTCTGGCCCGACGCAGATCCTGGTTTTCTTGTCCTCGCCGACGACGCGGTTGATGGTCATGACCGGAATGCCGGAGCGCAGCTCGCGGAAGCGGTCACTGATCGTGAGCGGCTGGATCTCGCCTGGCCGGTCGAGGTCGGCGCGTGGACTGCCATCGAAGCTGCTGATGGCATACAGGCGGTTGAGGCCGGTGCCAGCCGAGCATTCATTGGCAGCGTCATCCGGCGTGAAGCTGGTGAAGAATACGGTGTTCGCCAGCGTCAGCGATTCGCCCAGTACTTTTTCGCCGGGCCCCTGGTTGAGTCGCAGGCGCCAGCCTGCCGTGCTGAATGGGAGAGTGGGCGAGGGGTCGTCCGTGATGTCGGTCAACTGGTCGATGGATACCGGTGTGTCCGGGTACGCTGCCGTATCGATCACTCCGTAGGCGTTGAAGTCGCGTACTGAGAAGAACTGCTCGCTGATGGTGGTGTCGAGCGGATGCCCGCGGTAGCCGGAGCCGATATTCAGCAGTATGACCAGCTTCCGGTTGATGACCGTGGGCACCACGTCTGGCGCCGCGTAGAAGCGGCGCAGGTCGGCGGCAGTGGCATCCGGCGCTGCCGCGGCGCCACCGAGCGAGGCCAGTACGCCACCTTCGACGAGGCTGTCACGCGGCTGTCCGTTGACGATGTCGAAGCGCCACAACCGCCCACCCATGTCGCCGACATACATCCGGTCGGCCAGGCCGTCGCCATTGAGGTCGAGCGGACGCACCGGCGCCGGTATGGAGTGCTGCATGTCGCTCAGTTGCAGCCGGTGGTCCTGTATGGCATCGGGTGAGCCCGCACTCCAGATGTACTCACCACTCAGCAGGTCGACCATGTAGATCGCATTGCCCTGGCTGTCGGTACGGTAGTTGCGGTTGTCCTGGCCCGGATCGTATCCGCCGCCGAATACCGCGACGTTCGTGGTCGTGTTATCGACCCGCAGCCGTGTGGCAACAGGTGTCGACCAGGTCTGTCCCAGGTCTGCAAAGTCGGGATTGCTGCTGCTGATCTCCCACAACAGCTGCGGCGCATCTCTCGCGGTGACATCCACGGCAAAGATGCCGTCACCACCGCGCCCCATGCCGAATAGCAGGATCGCGCGCTCCCCGCCGCTCAAGCCAGGCCGGCCGTCGTCGTTGACGATGACCAGGTTGATCTCGCCATCCAGACGATAGTTTTTGCTCGCGCTCTCTTCGTTGAGATAAAGCGGATAGAGCCCCGCCAGCAGCCTCGCGGGGAGGAAGGCCCAGAGCTCCTCGCCGGATTCGCTGTCAAAGGCGTGCAGGAAGCCGTCGTTGGTGGGCAGGAAGACGCTTGTGACCGGCTCCGCTTCGGTTCCGCTGTAGAGCAGGGTCACCGGCTGTACGTGCAGTGCATCGCCCATGTCGCGGCGGGTCTCGGCCAGATCGCCGTCCTGATCCTGGTCGCGGCTGTCGCGGCCCAGCGTCCACTCGATCAGGTTGCGCTGCTCGTCGACGGGTACGCTGCTGAGCGCGGCGTCGAGATTGGCATTGTCTGTCCGGATCCGGTTGGCCGAGTCGCTGAGATTGGCACCGGCAACATTGGTGAAAAGACGACGCTGGTTGCTGTCTGGCAACTGGCTGGCGGCTCCACCGTCGCCGGCCCGGTCGCCATCCGGCTCGGTCGACCAGAAACTGAAGGCGTCGCGCCGGAACAGTCCGGTAAACGCGTCGATGACGCTTTCGCCGTCCTGGCCGACCAGTTCGCCATTGCTGAAACGGTACTTCTTCAGGTTTCCGGTCCAGCGGGTGCGCTCCGAAGGCTGAAACACGGAGAGGTAAACATCGCTCAGGTTTTCCGTCCGGTTGAAGGCATTCACCGGTACGGTCGGGGCCGCGAAGCTGCCCGTGTTGTCGAAGATCGACAGCACGATGCCGCTGAGTGCGGTCGCGAGGCTCGCCGTGTCGTCTGCCGTCAGGTATTCGCCGCCACCGCGGGCTGCCGTGCTCTCGAGCAGCGGGAAGTCGGCAGCGAAGCCGATGGTGTGGGTGGTGACTGTCTGGATGCCGGGCAGCGTGGGGTTCAGGTCATAGGTAGCCAGATACGCCGCCAGGTCATCGAGGCAACGTCCCTCGCCACTGCCGTCGCAATCGGGTGCCACGGTCGTGGCAAAGTCGGGCATGGCCAGGATCCTGCTGACCGCAGCTTCGTCGGCGGACGGCTCGCCGTCGGTCAGCAGGATGATGAAGTTCTTGCTGCAGGCTTCATCCAGCGGCGTCTGGTACAGCAAGCCATCGGGATCGTTGCCGATCCGCGATGCCGCCACGCTGCGTTCATCGATGCTGTTGCCGAAATCCACCGCACGTCCCATGTAGTACTGGGCAGCTTCGAACAGGGTTTCGGACAGCGGCGTCTGGCCGCCCGGGGACAGTTCGTTGACGATATTCTGCACGTCGTCGCGGGAGGTCTCGATGTCCTCAAAGGCCGCAATCACGCGGCCGCCCTCGTTGCGATTGAAGCGCATCATGCCGACATTCACGTTTCGGACGCTGGCAGTGAGGCCTGTCACCGCTTCCTTGACGATTTCGAGGCGGGTCCTTTGTTCGGTTGGCGAAGTGGTATTCCAGTTGAGCCAGTTACCGTCATAGATGGTGTAACGGTCAGTCCAGGCGGGTTCCTGTTCGTCACTGACGGCCCACGGGCCCTCCGCG
>JAUPLK010000113.1 GCA_030836925.1 Pseudomonadota bacterium | reverse complement strand
CTTCGGCCTTGCCGGCGCCGACCATGGTGTGCAGTTCGTCGATGAACAGGATCACCTGGCCTTCCTGCTTGGCCAGGTCCTTGAGCACGGCCTTGAGGCGCTCCTCGAAGTCGCCGCGATACTTGGCACCGGCGATCAGCGCGCCCATGTCCAGCGCGAGGATGCGCTTGCTCTTCAGGCTCTCCGGCACCTCGCCGTTGACGATGCGCTGGGCGAGGCCTTCCACGATCGCGGTCTTGCCGACGCCCGGCGAGCCGATCAGCACGGGGTTGTTTTTGGTCCGCCGCTGCAGCACCTGGATGGTGCGGCGGATCTCGTCGTCGCGGCCGATCACCGGGTCGAGCTTGCCCTGCTCGGCGCGCTCGGTGAGATCGACGGTGTATTTTTCCAGCGCTTGGCGCGTTTCCTCGGCATTGGGATCATCCACGGTCGCACCACCGCGCACTTCCTCGATGGCCTTGTCGACGGCCCCGCGCACCACGCCGGCCTCCTTGAGGATGCGGCCGAGCACGCCCTTGTCTTCGCAGGCCGCGAGCGCAAACAGCTCGCTGGAGATGTACTGGTCGTTGCGCTTCTGCGCCAGCTTGTCGGTGACATTGAGCAGCCGGCCCAGGTCATTGGACATGGCCACGTCGCCGCCGGCCCCTTCGACCTGCGGCAGCTGGTCCAGCGCCTCGTTGAGCTTCGAGCGCAGCAGGTTGAGATTGGCGCCAGCCTGGCTGAACAAGGGCCGCACGGTGCCGCCGCGCTGCTCAAGCAGCGCCTGCATCAGGTGCCCCGGCTCGATGAACTGATGGTCGCGGCCAACCGCCAGCGACTGCGCGTCCTGCAGTGCCGACTGGAACTTGGCGGTCAGTTTGTCCATGCGCATGCCTGAATCTCCAAAGGGGACCCGTCAAGGGGGCGCTGCCCTTTTTTCAGGGTAGCGTCCCCTTTTATGGGGCCGCGCGGGCGGAATTCAACTGTTTGCCGGACAGTGCGCGGTCAGTGTAGTGCGACGGCTCAGGATGCTGGCCTTGCCTCCCCGCCCGGGTCCGTCGGCCGGTAAGCCAGCCGGTACAGGGCCGGCAGTACCAGCAGGCTCAGAATGGTGGCCGAGATGATGCCGCCGATCACCACGGTGGCCAGCGGCCGTTGCACTTCGGCGCCCGTACCGGTGTTGAGTGCCATCGGCAGGAAACCCAGGCTCGCGACCAGCCCCACCATCAGGACCGGCCGCAGGCGCAGGAGCGCACCTTCGACGATGGATTCTTCCAGACTCCTGCCCTCATCGATCAACTGGCGAAATGCCGACACCATGATGACGCCGGTGAGTACCGCCACACCCGACAAGGTGATGAAGCCGATACCGGCCGAGATGGATAGCGGAATATCGCGCAACCAAAGTGCCGCGATGCCACCGGTCAGTGCCAGCGGCACGCCGCTGAATACCAGCGCCGCTTCCCTGGCCGAACCGAAGGTCAGCAGCAACAGGCCGAAGATCAGCACCATGGTGAGCGGTACCAGCAATTGCAGGCGCGCCGAGGCCGACTGCAACTGCTCGAAGGTACCACCGTATTCCAGCCAGTAGCCGGGCGGAATCTCCAGCCCGGCAACACGACTTTGCACTTCCGCAACAAAACCACCCAGATCGCGGCCGCGCACGTTGGCCGCGGCCACCACGCGTCGCTTGCCGTTCTCGCGATTGACCTGGTTCGGGCCGGGTGCGGTACTCACGTCCGCAATCTCGCGCAGCGGTACATAGCTGCCATCGGGCAGCGGCACCGGCAGGTTGTCCAGCGTCGCCGGATCACTGCGCAAGCGCTCGGGCAAACGCACGACCAGATCGAAGCGGGCGTCGCCCTCGAAGACCTGGCCCGCAACATGGCCGCCAAGCGCCATGCTCACCAGTTCCTGCACATCGGCCACATTGATGCCATAGCGGTACAGCACTTCGCGCCGCGGGGTAACAGTGGTCATCGGCAGGCCCGTGGTCTGCTCCAGTTGCACGTCAGCTGCGCCGGGCACGGTATTGAGAACCGCCTCGACGCGCGTACCGATTTCCAGCAGGGTATCCATGTCATCGCCATAGACCTTGATCGCCAGGTCAGAACGCACGCCGGAGATCAGTTCGTTGAAACGCATCTGGATCGGCTGCGTGAACTCATAGTTGTTGCCCGGCACGGTGGCGACGGCTGCTTCCAGCTCAGCCACAAGCTCGGCCTTGGTCTTGTCGGGATCAGGCCATTCCTCAGGCGGCTTGAGCATGATGAAGTTATCGGCGACCGAGGGCGGCATCGGGTCGGTGGCCACATCAGCCGTACCGAGCTTCGCGACGATCCGCCGCACTTCCGGAAAGGCGCTGATGACCCGCTCAAGCTGCCTCTGCATGCTGACGGCCTGTTCAAGACCCGTGCCGGGGATACGCAGCGCATGCATGGCAATGTCGCCTTCATCGAGGCTGGGAATGAACTCCGAACCCAGGCGTGTGGCGAGCAGGCCCGAGGCGGCGACCAGCGCGACAGCACTGGCAACAACCGCCAGTCGGCGCCGCAGGGCGAAGGCCAGCGCCGGTTCATAAACCCGTCGCACCGCAGCCACGAGAGGATTCTCCTTTTCGGAGATCCTGCCACTCAACACCAGGGCCAAGGCGGCAGGCACGAAGGTCAGCGACAGTACGAGCGCTGCCAGCAGGGCCACCACGACGGTGAAGGCCATCGGCCAGAACATTTTTCCCTCGACGCCGGTGAGCGCAAAGATCGGCAGGTTGACCAGCACGACGACGATGACGCTCACGAGACTCGGCTTGAAGACCTCACGCGTTGCCTGGAAGACGACGTGCATCCGTTCCTGGATATCGAGCACGCGACCCAGTTGATGCTGCCGCTGCGCAAGCCGCATGATGCAGCTCTCGACGATGATCACCGAACCATCCACGATCAGACCGAAGTCGAGTGCACCCAGGCTCATCAGGTTGGCACTGACACCGTTCTCCACCATTCCGGTAATCAGGATCAGCATCGACAGGGGAATCACAAGGGCCGTCACCAGCGCGGCACGCAAATTGCCGAGCAGCAGGAACAGCACCACCACGACCAGCAGCGCACCCTCAACCAGATTGGCCTGCACGGTGGTGATGGTCTTGTCGACCAGTGTGGTTCGATCGTAGACGGTTTTGGCCACCAGTCCTTCGGGCAGTGTCTTGTTGATCTCGTCGAGCCGGGCAGCCGTTCGCTGTGATACGACCCGACTGTTCTCGCCAACCAGCATGAAGACAGTGCCCAGCACCACCTCTTTGCCGTTCTCCGTGGCCGCCCCGGTACGCAGATTGCGACCGATACTCACCTCGGCGACATCGCCCACCGTCACCGGCAGGCCATTGAACTGCCGGATGACAATGCGTTCGATATCCTGCAGACCAGCGACCTGACCCGGTGTCCGGATCAGGTACTGGGCACCGGAGCGTTCAACATAGCCGGCGCCACGATTGGCATTGTTGTTTTCAAGCGCATCGATGAGATCGCGCGGCGACACACCGTAGGCGAGCAAACGGGCCGGCAGCGGTGCGACCAGATATTGCCGATCATGGCCGCCGATCACATTGACCTCGGTAACGCCCGGCACCTTGGACAACTGGGGACGGACGATCCAGTCCATCACTTTCTTGAGATCACCGCCGTCATAAGCCGTACCGTCCGGCTTTTTTGCGCCGGGCTCGGCTTCCACAGTGAACATGTAGATCTCGCCAAGACCCGTGGAGATCGGCCCCATCTCCGGCTCCACACCCGGTGGCAACTGGCCCTGCACCTGGGCAATGCGCTCCGCGACCCGCTGGCGTGCAAAATAGATATCGGTACCGTCCTCAAACACGACCGTGACCTGCGACAGGCCGTAACGCGACAGCGAACGTGTGTATGAGAGCTTCGGCAGCCCTGCCATCGCGTTCTCGACCACAAAGGTGACTCGCTGCTCGGACTCCAGTGGCGAATAACCGGGTGCCTCGGTGTTGATCTGTACCTGGACGTTGGTGATGTCCGGCACGGCGTCGATGGGCAGGCGCTGGTAGCTGTAGATGCCAAGCGCAGCAACTAAGCCGACGACCAGCAGCACGATCCAGCGCCGGCTGATCGAACCCCGGATGATGGCGTCAATCATGACCAGCCCCCTCAGTGATCATGTGACGCCCCGGACTTCTCGATATCGGCCTTGATCAGATAGCTGTTGGCCGACACATAGCGGTCGCCGGCCCGCAGTCCGCCAAGCACTTCGACCCGCTCGGCATCGCTGCGCCCGAGTTCCAGTGGACGGAACTCGTATACGTCGCCCACATTCACGAAGGCCACTTCCCCGTCGCGGAAGGTTTGCAGCGCACTGCGCAAAATGACCAGCGGCGCATCAATGGCGGAGACGGCTACCCGGCCCTCGATGAACTGGCCTGGTGTCCATCGGCCATCTGCATTGTCCAGCGTCACGCGCACCAGCAGCGCCTGATTGCCGGCCGAACCGGCCGGCGCTATGAAATCCACGCTACCTGTTGCTTCCTGTGCGCCGTCCGCCGCCTTCACCCGCACGGGCTGGCCGGGCCGCAGCCGGCCGCGATCGCGCGGAAAGACATTCAGCTCCGCACGCACAACCGAGAAATCGACCAGCTCGAATATTGGCTCGCCATTGGTGGTCTCGCCAGGGTTGGCATACTGCGCGGTGATCACACCGGCTATCGGCGCAACGATGCCATAGGTTTGCAGGCTCTCGTTGCTTTCGACGCTACCCAGCTGCCGGCCCTTCCCGACCCGGTCACCGACATTGGCCTGCACAGTGCGAACCACACCGGGGAAACGCGCGCTGACCTTCCGGACGCGGTCAGGATCCGGCTGGATGCTGCCGAAGAGCACGAGCTGCTCTTCGATACGGCCGGGTCCTGCGACTGCCGTTTCCACACCGGCACCTTTGGCCATCTCCGCTGCAATGCTGGTGCGGCCCTCGAAAGACTCGTAGCTCCACGTATGGGTCTTGCCGCCCGCCTTTGCAGTGGCCGTCAAGGTATAGGAATGTGGCTCGGCGATCGCCTGCCTGCTGCGCAGAAAATCCTCCTGTGGCTGAAATGCGATCCGGTCGACAACGCCACCGAGACGCGTCAGCTCGATATCGAGCTGTACTTCAGCGGCATTCACCGGCTGCCCCCTGCGCGAGGGATAGACGTGAAATTCCGGAGGCACGCCACGCTCGAACATGGTGATCTCCAGGGCGAAGTCGCCATCCTCCAGCAACCTGCCGCCATGCGGCCCCTTCATCATTTCCCCGCTCTCTGGCTCGTGACCATGTTCATGATCATCAGCCGGAGACGGATTGCCGCCACAGCCGCCGGCCAGCAACAGCGCTGCAGCCAGTGAAGCAACGAAGAATTTCCTGCAATGACTGCCCATGTTCCGTCCTTTCAGTCTGATCCCGCTCATCGGTTTTCATTCCCGCCGGATGGTCTCGCCCCGACATCAAGAGGCTCACCGGTCAGCCGTTCAATCTCCACCTGCAGCGTCTGGCCGCGCTCGGCCGCATCGATCAATGCATGCCGCGCCGCACGCCAGGCCTGCCGTGCATCCACAAGTTCCATATAGCTGTAGCGTCCGCGTTCGTAGGCATACTTCGTCTGCTTCAGCGCCTGCTCGAGCCGCGGCATGACTTCAGCCTGCAGTGCGCGGGTCTCGGCGATGGCCTGTTGCAGTTCCTGATGCAGCTCAAACAGCTGGCTGTGCGCGCGCAACATCGCGGTCTGCCGGTCGACATTCACACGGTCACGCAGTGCCGTTGCTTCCGCACGGGCCGGGTCAGCGCGCTGACCCGGGAACAGCGGGACCGACACACCGAAAACCAGCGCCTGATCGTCAGGGCCTTCAAAGCGCCGCACGCCAGCAGAAAAGGCGACATCCGGCCGGCTCAGGCTGCGTGCCAGCCTCAGTTCCGCATCGCGCAAGCG
>JAUPLK010000011.1 GCA_030836925.1 Pseudomonadota bacterium | reverse complement strand
CATCTGAAACGACACCATAACCGGACTGCTGCTGATGATGAAAACTGGCAATGCGCATGACGGCGTTAGTATAAGGACCAAATCGCCTGGCCACGAACCCGGGGGCTCTGATGATCAAGCTCGCTGACACCCGACTGCTGCGCACCTCGGCCTACGTAAACGGCACATGGATGGCCGCGCAGAGCGGCAAGACGCTCGAGGTCCGCAATCCGGCCAACGCCGATCTGCTGGGTACCGTACCTGACTGCGGCGGAGCGGAAACCCGTACAGCCATCGAAGCCGCAGAGGCCGCCTTGCCCGCCTGGCGCGCACGCACGGCTTCCGATCGCGCTGCCCTGCTGCGTCGACTGCATGCGCTGATCCTCGCCAACCAGGAAGACCTCGCCACACTGATGACCGCCGAGCAGGGCAAGCCGCTGGCGGAAGCACGCGGCGAAATCGCCTACGCCGCTGCCTTCGTCGAATGGTTTGCCGAAGAAGCCCGGCGTGTTTACGGCGACGTGATACCGGGGCACGCAAAGGACCGGCGCATCGTCGTCATCAAGCAACCGGTGGGCGTGGTGGCCGCGATCACGCCATGGAATTTTCCTTCCGCGATGCTGGCCCGCAAGCTCGCACCGGCGCTTGCTGCCGGCTGCACCATCGTCTGCAAACCGGCACACCAGACGCCATTCTCGGCGCTGGCACTTGCTGAACTCAGCCAGCGCGCCGGCATTCCGCCCGGGGTCGTCAACGTGCTGACCGGTTCGGCGCGCGCCATCGGCGCAGAGCTCACCGCCAACCCGCTGGTGCGCAAGCTGACATTCACCGGCTCCACCGAGGTCGGGAAGATCCTGCTGGAGCAGTGTGCCGCGACCGTAAAAAAGGTTTCGATGGAGCTGGGCGGCAACGCGCCGTTCATCGTCTTCGACGATGCCGACCTCGATGCGGCAGTGGCTGGCGCAATCGTCAGCAAGTACCGGAACACCGGACAGACCTGTGTCTGCACCAACCGCTTTCTGGTGCAGAAAGGCATCTACGCCGCATTCGCCGCCCGGCTCGCCGCGGCCGTCGGCAAGCTGCGGGTGGGTAACGGGCTCACCGGCGAAACCGACCAGGGGCCACTCATCGACGCCAATGCCGTGCAGAAAGTCAGCGCACACATCGCCGATGCCGTCGCCAAAGGCGCACAGGTACTGATCGGCGGCAAGGCCCACGCGCTGGGCGGCACCTTCTTCGAACCCACGGTACTCGGCAATGTGACCACCGACATGCAGGTGGCACGCGAAGAAACCTTCGGGCCCGTGGCGCCGCTGTTCAGCTTCGCCACCGAAGCCGAGGCGATCCGCATGGCCAACGACACGGAGTTCGGCCTCGCCGCCTACGTCTATACCCGCGATCTGGGCAGAAGCTGGCGGGTACCGGAGGCGCTGGAATACGGCATGGTCGGGCTAAACACCGGGCTGATCTCCACCGAGGTGGCGCCCTTTGGTGGCATCAAGGAGTCGGGCATGGGTCGCGAAGGCTCGCGCTATGGCCTGGACGACTACCTCGAGACCAAATATGTGTGCATCGCCGGCGTAGACACCGCGTAGCAGCCCTCTCAGGGCTGGCTGCGCTTGCTGTTGAGCCAGGAAACGAGCGGCTTCCACTGTTCCCAGTCCGGCCAGGCCAGATACTCGGGCAACTCGTGGATACCGAGACCGCGCGTATAGGCACGCACATAATTCTGTGCCTCGCGCAGCTTGGTGACGTAGGGCATCTTCAGCGTGCCGAGATAATCATCCAGATCCTGTGAAATCAGCGTGTTGTCACGGATGCGATTACCCACCACCGCGAGCTTCACTTCCTTGCGCTCGACTTTGCCGACCTCGCGCAGGGCATCGATGAACTTGCTGGTGGCGAGGATATCGATGGTCGAGGGCAGCACCGGCACCACCACCGTATCGGCGTGACGCACCAGTTCGGTGAGCTGCTTGCCATAGCAGCCCGCCGGCGCATCGATAATGGCCAGATCAGCACTGCGCGGCAGGTGTTTGAAGCCATCCTCAAAACCGGCAACACCGGTAATCTGCGGACGGTTCTCGGGGCGTCTGGCCAGCCAGTCGAGACTTGATGCCTGCTGGTCGTAGTCGACGAGGGCAACGCTCTCACCACGGCCTGCGTAGTAGGCGGCCAGGCTGGTGGCGATGGTGCTCTTGCCACTGCCGCCTTTGGAATTCAGGACCATGATGTGACGCATGATTCGGCTTTCCTTGTTTTTATTGATTTTTTTGTCCGGTACCGGACAAATGCCGGCTTACCATAACGGCCGATTTGACAAAAGTCCACGCCGGCAACTGCCCGCTATACTTCGCGCTGTTCATTCACTCCCCGGATCGATCACGCCATGCGCGTTCCGTTCACGAAAATGCACGGGCTCGGCAACGACTTTGTCCTGGTCCGCGGCGATGGCCTGGCCCTGCCATCTGCTGATCGGATTCGCTCACTCGCCGACCGGCGGCGCGGTATCGGCTTTGACCAGTTGCTGTGGCTCGAGGCGCCGCGACGGGCCGGTGATGACGTGTACTACCGGATCTTCAACACCGATGGCAGCGAGGCCGAGCAGTGTGGCAACGGCGCACGCTGTATCGCGCGGCTGATCGGCGCTGACAGTCGGCGCGAACTGCGGCTCGGGCATGGCGGCGGCAGCGTGCGGGCACGCGTCGATGCAGATGGCCGCGTTACCGTCGAGATGGCGGTGCCGGAATTCCGCCCGGCGCTGGTGCCGTTCAAGGCTGAACACGCGCAGAACGAGTACCCGATCGATGTTGCCGGCGAATCGGTGCGAATTGGCGTGGTCTCGATGGGTAATCCGCATGCGGTGCTGCGCACAGACGATATCGCGACCGCGCGCGTGGCGGAGCTGGGGCCACTGCTCGAGCGGCATGAGCGTTTTCCCAACCGTGCTAACATCGGTTTCATGCAGGTGATGGCCGAAAACCGCATCCGCCTGCGGGTGTTCGAACGCGGCGTCGGCGAGACAGAAGCCTGCGGAACCGGTGCCTGTGCAGCTGTTGTTGTCGGGCGAACATGGAAGCTGCTAGCCCCCGAAGTGAGCGTTGAGTTGCCTGGCGGGACGCTGCAGATCCGCTGGGACGGGCCGGGTCAGCCCGTGTGGATGACCGGCGATGCGGTGACGTCATTCGAGGGATCGACGGAGTTATGAGCACACTCAAACATCAGCATGCCGTGAATCCGGAAATTACCGAAGATTCCATCGCCGACTATCTGCAGGCCAATCCGGAATTCTTCGAACGGCACAGCAGCCTGCTGAACAACCTGCGCCTGCCGCACAGTGCCGGCGGCCCGACGGTTTCGCTCGTCGAGCGGCAGATCCACCTGCTCCGCCAGAAAAACCTGAAACTCGAGAGCAAGCTCAAGGACCTGGTCGATATCGCGCGCAGCAACGATGCGCTGGCGGCCCGCATTCACTCGCTGGCGATGCTGATGCTCGCCGCGCCCGACCAGGCCGGCGTGATCAAGGTGCTTGAGGAACAGCTGCGGCTGTCCTTCAATGCCGACCGCGCCATTCTCGTCGTCTTCGACGCGCCGGCAGACGCCTCGGCGGCAGGTCGCTTTCTGCGCGTCATCGACCGTGACGATGCCCAGATCGCGCCGTTTCGCACATTCATGCAGTCCAATGCACCGCGTTGCGGGCAGATCCGCGACACGCAGCGGGATTTCCTGTTTGGCCCGGACAACATCGAGATCGGCTCAGCCGCCCTGGTGCCGCTTGGCGCCCATGCGGAGATGGGCTTCCTGGCAATCGGCAGCCGTGACTCCGGACACTTTCATCCGGGCATGAGCATCGACTTCCTGACCCGCCTCGGCGAACTGGTGAGTTGCGCTCTCCGGATCCGCTGAACAGCGATGGAGAGCACGAAGCATGGATCCGGCGCAATGGCAGAAGGCCGAGCGTTTCATCGAGCACCTGCAGCTCGAACGCAGGCTGTCTGAGCACACCGCCCGCGCCTATCGCCGGGATCTCGGCTGCCTCGCCGAGTTCTGCGACAAAAACGGTATCTCCGGCTTTACCGAGCTGAAATCACACCAGTTGCGGCGTTTCGCCGCCGTCAGCCATGCCGGCGGCCTGGCGCCGAGGAGCATCCAGCGTCGCCTGTCGGGCGTGCGCAGCTTCATGAAGTACCTGATTCGTGAAGGCACACTGAAGAGCAACCCGGGCGCGGACGTGGCCGCGCCACAGGTGGCGCGCAGGCTCCCCGATACCCTCGACGCCGACCAGATGGCCAGGCTGCTGAAAATCGAAGGCAGCGAACCGGACACCGTGCGCGACCGCGCAATGCTGGAACTCTTCTATTCCTCGGGGCTGCGGCTTGCCGAACTGACGGGCCTGGATCTCGGCGATGTCGATCTGGCCGACAATACCGTGCGCGTCACCGGCAAGGGCAACAAGACGCGTATCGTGCCGGTCGGCCGTTTCGCGCGCGAGGCGGTGATGGCCTGGCTGGCGATCCGCGCCGAGTCCGCCGACGCAGGTGAGCAGGCCCTGTTCGTCAGCAATCGCGGTACGCGCATCAGCCCGCGGACCATTCAGAATCGCGTGCGCTACTGGGCACAGCGTGCCGGCCTGCCCCGGCGCGTGTATCCGCACCTGTTCCGGCACAGCTTTGCCACGCACCTGCTCGAATCCAGCAGCGATCTGCGCAGCGTGCAGGAGATGCTCGGCCATGCGGACATCAGCACCACGCAGATCTACACGCACCTCAACTTCCAGCATCTGGCCCAGGTTTATGACAAGGCTCACCCGCGGGCCCGGCAGAAAAAAGCCTGACGAAGCCGGCGGGCGGCAGCCGCTGTCAACCGCCGGCCTCGTCAGGCGTTATCAACAGCAAGAGCACCACCAAAACACCCAGGTTCACAAGGGAGTCCGACCATGCGTCTGCGCAGCGCTTTCCTGATCGTTACAGCCACCGCCGGCCTGTTCCTCGGCGCAACCACTTTGCAGGCCGATGAATCAGCCACTCCGCCCAAGCAAGGACGGGATTTCTGCAGGGAAAACCCGGGCAAGTGCGACGAGGCTCGCGCCAAACGGCAGGCCTTCTGCGCCGAGAACCCGGAGAAATGCCAGGAGCAGCGCGAGCAGCTGAAGGCCAAGCGGGCCGAGATGCAGGAGAAGTGCAAGGCCGATCCGGAAAAGTGCGAACAGATGAAGCAGGAGATGCGCCAGCGCCGGGACGAGATGAAGGCCAAATGCGCGGCTGACCCGGCCAGGTGCGAGGAAATGAAGCAGGAAATGCGGCAGAAGCACCAGGGCAAGCGCGGAATGTAGGCGCGGCAGTAGGAGCGGCTTCAGCCGCGAATCTTGGCCGGGGATCGCGCCTGAAGGCGCTCCTACTTGTAATTGCGGGAACCGCCCTCATGTAGGAACGTCCAGCGGTTTTCGGGGCGGCGCAGCGATGCAGCAGTTTGACGGCACCACGATCGTATCGGTGCGCAGAAACGGGTCGGTCACGGTCGGCGGCGACGGCCAGGTGACACTCGGCAACACCATCGTCAAGGGCAACGCGCGCAAGGTACGCCGGCTGGCCGATGGCCGGGTGCTGGCCGGGTTCGCCGGCGGCACCGCCGACGCGTTTACCCTGTTCGAGCTGTTCGAAGGCAAGCTCGAGCAATACGGCAACCTGAGCCGGGCTGCCATTGAACTCGCCAAGGACTGGCGGACCGACCGGCGCCTGCGACGCCTCGAGGCCCTGCTGTGCGTCGCGGATCGGGAACGGTCGCTGATCGTATCCGGCAACGGCGACGTCATTGAGCCCGAAGACGAGCTGATGGCGATTGGTTCCGGTGGCCCCTTCGCCCAGGCCGCAGCGCGCGCGCTGCTCGAAAACACCGAGCTCAGCGCCGCTGAAATCGTGCGCAAGAGCCTCGAGATCGCCGGCCGGATCTGCATCTACACCAACCAGAACATCACCATTGAAACCCTGAGCCCCTGATCAAGCGGGGCCGGCACAGGATTGCCAGACATGTCACAGATGACGCCGCGGGAAATCGTCCAGGAGCTGGACAAGTACATCATCGGCCAGGATCCGGCCAAGCGCTCGGTCGCCATTGCCCTGCGCAATCGCTGGCGGCGCATGCAGGTACCGGAGCCGCTGCGCGAGGAGATCGCACCAAAGAACATCCTGATGATCGGCCCCACCGGGGTGGGCAAGACGGAAATCGCGCGGCGTCTCGCCCGCCTGGCCGAAGCGCCGTTCATCAAGGTCGAGGCCACCAAGTTCACCGAGGTCGGTTATGTGGGCCGCGAGGTCGACAGCATCATCCGCGACCTGATGGATGCGGCGGTCAAGCTGACCCGCGAGCGGGAAGTGCACAAGGTCCGGCACCGCGCCGAAGATGCGGCCGAGGAAAAGGTGCTCGACGCCTTGCTGCCACCCGGCCCGCCGGGTCAGATCGGATCCGGCGAAAACCGCGACTCCGACACCCGGCAGAAATTCCGCAAGATGCTCCGCGAGGGCAAGCTTGACGACAAGGAGATAGAAATTGAAGTCACCGCCATACCGATGGGCGTGCAGATCATGGCGCCGCCCGGCATGGAGGAGATGAGCAACCAGCTGCAAGGGCTGTTCCAGAACCTCGGTGGCAGTCGGCGACGCTCGCGGAAGCTCAAGGTGCGCGAGGCCTTCCGGCTGCTGGTCGACGAAGAGGCCAGCCACCTGATCAATGAAGAGGACCTGAAAACGGCTGCCCTGCAGAACGTCGAGCAGAACGGCATCGTCTTCATCGACGAGATCGACAAGGTCACGCGGCGTGGCGAAGCGCAGGGCGTGGACGTGTCCCGCGAAGGGGTGCAGCGCGACCTGCTGCCGCTGGTGGAGGGCTGTACCGTAAGCACCAAGTACGGCATGGTGAAAACCGACCACATCCTGTTCATCGCTTCAGGGGCATTCCATGCCTCCAAGCCGTCGGACCTGATCCCCGAACTGCAGGGCCGCTTCCCTATCCGGGTGGAGCTGTCGGCACTTTCCACCACCGATTTCGTGCGCATTCTGACCGAACCGGACGCCTCGCTCACACGGCAGTACGCTGCGCTGCTGGCCACCGAGGGCGTGAATGTCAGCTTCGCAGACAGCGGCGTACAGCGGCTGGCCGAGATCGCCTTCCATGTGAACAGCGAGCAGGAAAATATCGGCGCACGGCGATTGCACACGGTCATGGAGCGCCTGCTGGAAACGATCTCCTTTGAGGCTGCCGACCGCAATGGCGAGCAGGTCTGCGTAGATCTCGACTACGTCAACCGGCATCTGGGTGAACTGGTGAAGAACCAGGATCTGAGTCGCTACATCCTCTGAACCCGGCCGGAATCCGGCCACGGCTTCGTGCATGATGGCGTTCCGGTGTGGACAGTCTGCCCCGCCGGCGGGATCATTCCCGCTCAAGGGGTCTGGCAACGAGCAGCGCAATGTGCACGACAGGGGGCAGCGCCCGGTGAAACCGCTTTCACGTTACCTCGGCCTGCTGTTGATCGCCGCCGCACTCGGCGCCTGCAGCAATCCCGAGGACGATTTCCGCGCCGCCGAACAGGCCGGCACCACGGTGGCCTGGCGGGAGTTCATCCAGCAGCACCCGGACAGTGCACTGGCCGGGCAGGCCCGCTTGCGCCTCGACGATCTGCTTGAACAACAGGACTGGGCAAAGGCGCAGGCCGCGCAGAGCGCCGAGGCGCTGCGTGCCTATCTGCAGGCACATCCGATGGGGCCGAATGCCGACGCCGCGCTCGAACAATTGCTGGATCTCGAACGACGTTTCATCTGGCAGACAGCCGAACGGGCAGCAAGCCGCGAAGCCTATGAGAACTTCCTGCTCCAGTATCCGGATGCGCCGGAGGCCGACGAAGCCCGTCAGCGCATTGCGGCCCTGAGCCCGCCCATCGCGGCAAAAGCGCCAGCGACTCTCGCCAGGAAGCCCACTGCCCGACCGGCCAACATACCCACGGCCAGTGCGGGCAGTACCCGCATGCAATTTGGTGCCTTCTCGACTCGCGAACGTGCTTTGCAGCAGCGCCAGCTGCTGGAGTCACGGTTCGGCCAGCTGCTGCCCGGAGCCATATCGGTGGACGCTCCCGGCAGCGGCAGCAGGGATCAGCTCTACCGTCTGCGCTCGGCACCGATCAGCGAAACCCAGGCGCGCAGCACTTGCACTTCCCTCAAGGAACAGGGTCAGGCCTGTATGCTCGTACCCTGAGCGGAGGTGGCCGTGAAAACCAGAGCGAGCAGCAAGCGGGCAGCCAAAGCGGGCAGCCGCAAACCGGTTGGCCGCAAGCCAGTGCGCCGGCCGGCCAAAGCCCGCAGCAGCAAGCCTTTGCAACGCACCGCCTACGAGGGCAGCTGCCACTGCGGTGCGATCGAATACACCTACGCCACCGCACTGCCGGTAAACAAGTGGGTGATACAGCGCTGCCAGTGCAGCTTCTGCCGAGGGCACGGCGCCTGCACCACTGCTGATTCCGCCGGCGAGATGCAGTTTCGCTTCGTGCATCCCGAGTTCCTGCGCCGCTACCGTTTCGCCTTGCGAACGGCAGACTTCCTTACCTGCAAGGAATGCGGCACGCTGGTCGCTGCCGTCCTGTTGTCCAGGCGCGGCGCCCACTCGATGATCAACGTCAACAGCCTGCATGAGATACCCAAACGTCTGCCGGCCGGCAAACCGGTAAAATTCAACGGTGAATCAGCTGAAGAGCGTCGAGCGCGACGCGCTCGCAGCTGGACACCGGTCAGTGGCCCCGTCTAGAGCGATCTTGCTGCAATGCTGACTATCCCTGAAGACCACACCTTTCCCGTAGACCCGACCGCCCTGCGCGCCCGCCACGATCCGCGGCCGGCTTCCACGCTCAAGCCCTTTGCGCCCGGCGATGTGCTGGTCGGCGCCACCTTGCTCGACAATCCGAAGGACGATCACGCCGGACAGGGACGGATCATCCAGTTTGATGCCGACCTGAACGCGAAGGGTGTGCTGTGGCTCACCGGCACGACGCACCTGGTGTATGGCCTCGGCTTTGCGCCGGATGGCACGCTGTGGGCCCAGGACCCCTGGGCATGGACCACGGTGCGCGTCAGCCCCGATGGCCAGCAGTTGCTCAACCTGCAGTTCGATCACCGCGCCTTCTCGAAGGTGCACTTCATGGCAGACGGCAGCCTGCTGTTCACCGAAATGCTCGACGGCGAGCACCAGCCGGAGCCGCTGACCACGCGCCACCGGCCACTGCCAGGCCATCGTCGACACCTCGGTGACGGCGACCTGTGGCGCTACACGCCTGATGGCGAACTGGTCGAGATGCTGGAACCGGAAGTACACGGTGGCATGAGCGGCAGCATGGGCGTCACGCACTCGGTGCTGTCACCGGACCAGAGCCGGCTGTTCTATGTATCCGAGACCGGACCGCGACTGATGCAGTTTGACCTGGTCAACGGACGACAGTTGCCGGATCTGCGCAGCGGTACCGAAGGCGACCGGACCATGATGCACTTCGATCTGTCGATGACACCCGAGGGCGTGCTGATGGTCTGCATGGGCAACCGCATCGATGCCCTGACGCAGGACGGCGTCTGGCTGCGCAGCTACACCCTGCCGGGCTTCGGCTGGTCGATCATCGACGCGTGCAGCGGGCAATATGGCTATGTCGGCAACTGGTTCAGCGGCGAAGTCGTGAAACTCGACCTGGCCAGCGGTGAAATCGTCGCGCGCACGATGGTCGCAGCAAAGTGCATGGCCGGCATCGCCCGGTATCAGCCAGCGGGCTGATCAGGGTTTTTTGAAACGCAGCGCGAAGCGGTCCGTATTGCCAGTCACCGAGCGCCGGCCGACCTCATAGCGCAACTCGTCATCCGGTATGTAGTGCAGGTTCGAAAAATCCTCGAGCACGAAGCCGGCCGCCTGCACTTCCTTGACCACCAGCACGGGATCCATGCGCCGCCAGTTCTCGGTACTTTCCGGCTCGTTGTGCCGGCGCGTGTGATCAACCACACCATAAGTACCACCGGACTTCAGCGCTGCAAACACCGCCTTGTTGAGACTGGCGCGCGCTGCTGGTGTCAGGTTGTGGTAATTGCGGAAGGTCAGCACGAGGTCCAGATCCTTCACGCCCAGCGAGAAATCGCCCAGGTCGAACTTGCCCATCTGGCCAGCGGCCGGGGCAAACTTTGCGTCGGTCTGCGCAACCTTGACCTTCGCAAGCGCCGGCACGTCCTTGATCATCGGCTCGATCGCCCGCGCGGTCCCGATGGCCACGTGTAGCTCGCCCTTGTCTGCCAGTACCGGAGCAAGGATTTTCGTGTACCACCCCCCCGAAGGGATCAGCTCGAGCACGCGCATGTCATCACGCAGACCGAAAAACTCCAGCGTCTGGCGCGGCTTGCGCTCACCATCGCGCGCCCGCTCCTCGGCAGTGCGTATGTCGCCTTTCACCGCCGCCTCGATCTTCTCGCCGATCGGCGTGAGCTTTTCGGGCATGAACTGGGCGTGGGCAAGACTGCCACAGGTCATGAGCAGCGCAGCAATCAGGAACTTGTGCATCATCATCCTCCAGAACGGCGCCACAGGGACATGCGCATCAGCGTGTTGTCATGTTGTACATAGTGGTGAAACAGTGAGGCCGCGGCATGCAGGCCGATCAGCCAGTAGCCGATGGTCCCGGCCGTAGCGTGAATCTCCTCGATCTGCTCGGCCAGCGCCTTGTCGGTGCCGACGAGCGGCGGCAGCTCCAGGCCGAAAAACGGGATGGGCTTGCCGGCCGCGCTGAGGATCAGCCAGCCGGCGACCGGCATGCAGATCATCAGCAGATAGAGCGCCGCATGCATGGCATGGCCGACTCCGGTCTGCCACGCTGCCGGTTTGGGGACGATCGGCGGCGTACCGCCGCGCACGCGCGCAAGGAGACGGATCCAGACCAGCGCGAATACCGACAGACCAAGCATGAAGTGCCAGGTCTTGATGAGATCCCGCGGATCGCTGCCCTTCGGCCAGAGTACGCGCAACTCGATGCAGGCATACACGGCGGCCAGCAGCGCCAGCATGAACCAGTGCAAGAAGATGGTCGGCGATCCAAAGCGATCTTTCATCACAGCCACTCCCACGGTGACAAGCTGAGCATAGCGGCAAGCTTCCGCTACAGCGAGTATAGACAAATCATGGCGGGGACTGGCGGGCGTGAAACCCGGACGATTCGTTCAGTCGAAAGGACACGGCGCCCGGAGTTCGCTGTCAAGGTTCCCCGCCAGGAAATCAGCCACATCGCGGGCAATGACAGCGGGTTCCTCGATATAGGCATAGTGGCCAAGGCCCGGATATTTTCGCAGGGCGACGGGTGCCGAGCTGAGCCAGTAGGCAAAGACATCGGCTTCCAGATGCATCACGGTCCGGTTCTCCAGACCCCAGAGCACCAGCGCCGGTGCCTTTACCGTTGCCAGGACCTGCTGCGGATCACCGGTACTGAAGTTGGCGAGAAACAGGCTGTTGATTTCGCGACTGTTCGCCCGGCGATTCATGTCGTAGGTCATATCGATGAATTCGGCCGACGGCTGGTGCGGTGGAACGAAGTTGCCGGCCAGCGACTCCGCCCAGAAGGCCCGCGAGCGATAGCGCGCCTGCACCCAGCCGGCCAGACGGGATGAGGGTGGACGCAGCGGATTGGTCGCTGCGGTCCGCGGCATGCCGGCCGAATTGATCAGCACCAGCCGCGAGACCTGCTCGGGATAGCGCGCCGCATAACGGAATGCAGTGATGCCGCCGGATGAGGTGCCCACCAGGGCCACGGAATCCAGCTGCAGGCTGGCGAGCAAGCCGCGTACCAGCTCGATGTTGCGCCCGATCCCGTAGCGCCGGCTCGGATCATCGCCGGTCAACCCGGCGCCGGACAGATCCAGGCGAATCACGCGGTATCGCCCTTCCAGTTGTGCAGACAACTGATCCCAGCTGCGCAGGCTCAGGAACGAGGCATGCAGCAGGACCACCGGCGGGCCGCTGCCGCGATCCACGTAATGCACCCGCACACCATCAACATCCACGAAGCGCGAATCAGGCAGCTGGTACCGGTTGACGAGTTCTGGCAGTGGCAGCTCCAGCCAGCCGCGGTCGAGCGCCCAGCTGCCAACCACCGTGGCCATGAGCGCGATCAGGCCAGCCAGCGCCAGGACCCGCGCCAGACCAAATCGTGGCCGGGCATTCACGGCGACACTCCGACCTGGACCTGCCGGGCAAATTCGGCAAGTTCAAGATTGAAGCGGACCGGCTGTTCGGCAAAGGCCGCGTGTCCGGTATCCGGGTATACCGACAATTGTGCCTGGGGCAGCTTTGCTGCCAGGGCACGCATATGCGCCTGGGTCGCGACGACATCCTGGTCGCCGAGGATCATCAACATCGGCAAATCCATGCCGGCGATGAAGTCGGAATTGTCCATCGTGCGCGTCGCCATCGCCCGATGCGCGTAGGCCGGCAACATCAGCGTTGCTGCGTACATGATCCGCCGCATGTCGTCGGGCAGCGGCCGGGCAGACATCCGCGACGCGAACTGCTCACCATGGGGAAGTGCCTCGGCGATATCCGGGGGGTAGGCCCGCAGCGCAGCGCCGATCGCCCTGCTCATTTCGGGCAACGCGGGATTGATCTCTGCCGACATCAGTCCACCGTGCGAGCCGGTGAACACCAGGCCAGCCAGGTTCTGTGTCCCGTACTCGCGAACGTAGTCGGTGATCCAGTAACCACCCGCCGACCAGCCGACCAGCACGGGCCGGCTGAGCTGCTTGGCCTTCAACAGCGTGGCGATGTCGTCGGCCCAGGGCCGCGATCCCGCATAGGCCGACTCGGCCCAGGGCTTGCCGGAACAGCCGTGGCCGCGCATGTCGAGGGCCAGCAGCCTGTAGTCCTGCGCCAGCTCCGACTCGAACTGGCGGGCAAACACGGCGTAGGTCTGCGAATAGCCGTGAATGAAGACGATGGGCGGTCCCTGCGGATTGCCCGCCTCGGCGACGCACAGAGGCACACCGTCCGGCGCGGTCAGGAACCCGACCTTCGGCGCAGCAACCGTGCTGGCAGCAGCAAGTGCTGCCAGCACGGCGACTGCTACCTGCCGGCGAAGTTGTAGCGTGCGGTCAGGCCCCACGTCGCACCCGGCGCCAGCGCTGCGCCATATGTGTTGGAAAATCCGATGACGTACGAATTGGAAACATACTCCTCGTCGGTGACATTTTTACCCCAGAGGGAAAGAGACCAGTTCCGGTTGGGCATGATCACGGTAACGTTGAGATCCAGCAGCGTACGCGAAGGCAGGTAGGCCAGGTTCAGGACCTCGGCATATTGCTTGTCCTGATAGCTCAGGTCGCCGCGGATCGCATATTCCCAACTGGCGTATTCACTGCGGTACTCAAGCCCGCCAGCCAGCTTGGTAGTGGGCGTCCGTGCAAGCTGATTGCCGCCAATCGGCGAGGCAAAGGCATTCGGCCGGGGCGGCCGAACCACGGTCACAAAGGGGCAGACCGGGGGCGCAGAGCTGTTTGCGCACTGCGAACCCAGGCCGAAGTCCAGAGTGCCGCTGTCGAACTCGGGCTCGGCATAGGAACCGGCGAAGTTCAGCGTCCAGTGATCATCGATCAGCGCCACAGCCTCAAGCTCGACGCCCCAGGACGATGCGCCGCTGGCGTTGGTAATGTAGTTGGCATCGGTAGCCGGACTGGCGGGATTGGCGGGAATCAGGTCGGCGGTCGGCAATTGCAGATCTTTCCAGTCGATGTAGAAGGCGTTGTAGTTCAGCTGCAGCCGGCCGTCGAGCAGCGTCTGCTTGGCGCCCAGCTCATAGGTCGTATTGGTTTCCGCATCGTAGGTTTCGAAACCGGGGTCGGCGGTCAGGGTATTGAAGCCACCGGATTTCGAGCCTTCGGCCACCGAAACATACACCATGGTTTCCGGCAGGACCTGCGCCTTGAGGCTGACCCGCGGCGTGAAGTCATAGAAGGTCCGGGGCGGCAGCGTGCCGGTCAACTGGGCACGCTCTTCAGCTGCATACCGCGCCTCGACATCGACGGTATAGATCTCGGCAAAGTTATAGCCCAGCGCACCGAACCAGGCATCGGTCTTGTCCTTGAAGCGCGTCGCGGCCGTCGGAAAGGCGGCAACCGATATCTGGCCGGTCGGATCCTGGATCAGGGAGCGCCGTGTCTCCACGGAGTTCACGAAGGACTTGTCCTCGACATTGCTGTGGTAGTAACCGAGGCGCCAGGTCAACGCGTCATCGAGCAGCCGGCCATCGAAGCGCAACTCGTGGGACGTGGCCTTCTGGTTGGTCGGACCGGTGAGCATCAGGATGCCGGTAGGCGTGGCACAGGGCGGAAGACCCGCCGTGGGGCCGCAACCCTCAAGCTCAGGATTCGGCGGGTTCGAGGAATGGGCGAAGGTATTCTGGTCCAGGTCGTTGTGGCCATACAGATAGCTGGCCGTGATCTCCTCGACGATGTCCCACTCGACCCGGCCGGTGAGCAGACTGGTCTCGGCATACAGGCCCACGCTGCGCGGATCCACCGTGACGCTGCTGGAGTTCACGTCGAGCTTGCCGCAGACGAAGCGCAGCGTGCCGGCGCTGTTCGGGTTGCAGTTGGTCTGA
>JAUPLK010000112.1 GCA_030836925.1 Pseudomonadota bacterium | reverse complement strand
AGCGATACGTTCAACAAGCAGTCGGCGACCACGACATCCATGGGATCCGTGTTCAACAACACGGGGACGGTCAACGTGAATGCCGGGACCATGCTGATGAATGGCGGCGGCACCGACTCGGGCGTGTTCAACATCGCCGATGGCGCGAAGCTCGAGTTCCGGAACGGCGCCCACACGCTGAACAACGTCACCACCAGCGGCCTGGGTACCTTCCAGATCAGCACCGAGAACGTCGGCGCCGATGCCACCGTCACGGTGAACGGCGGCACCCACACGACTCCGTTCCTGATGAGCGGCAGCAACATGAACGGAACGGATACCATTTTTCAGGGTCCTGTCACCTGGACGGGCGGGGCGATTGGTGGCGACGGGTTGACCACCTTTGAGAGCACCACTTTCCAGAACGACGTGACGATCTCCGGCCCCAACCTCAAGACCCTGGTTGGCGGGCGTACGCTGAACCTTGAGGGGACGACGACCTGGAGCGGTAATACAGCGGCTGACAACAACACCATCCGCTTCTGGAACGGCGCCACGATCAACAACAACGGCACGTTCAACGACGGGAATGCCTTCGATTCCTTCGTGGAACACAACGTGGGTGGACCGCACAATTTCAACAACAACGGCACCTACAACAAACAGACCAATACGGTCACGGACTTCGACCTGTTCGTCAATTTCAACAACACCGCGGCCGGGGCGGTGAACGTGAATGCCGGCACGTTGCGGATCGCCAACGCGGTCGATAATCTCGGGACGATCACTACGGCGACGGGCGCAACTTTTGCGTCCACCAGCACCGGTGCGAACCTGCAGAATCACGGCATCCTGCAGGGCACCGGCACCTACGACCCGGGTACCGGGCGGGCCGTGCAGAACTTCGGCCAGGTGCAGCCGGGCACCCCGACAAGCGTTGGCGATTTGCTGATCGCGGGTGACTACAACCAGGAATCCGTCGGCCTGATCGAGTTCAACCTCGCAGCCCTCACCGACTTCGACACCATGGACGTGCTGGGCAACCTCAACCTGGCTGGCACCGTTCACGTATCCAGCCTGGCCGGCTACAACCCGAACGATGGCGACACATTCACCATCATCACCTTCGACGACGGGATCATTGACGTCAGCGACCTCGTGGGTGTCTTCAGCGACGTGACGTGGACGGGTTTTGATCCCGGCGTTTCATTTACCGCCCTGTACTTCGAGCACGCCGTGGTCCTGAGTGCCACCAACGCCGTGCCGTTGCCGGCCAGCGTCTGGTTGCTGGGCACCGGCGTCGCCGGGATCGCCGGACTGGCGCGACGGCGGCGCAAAGCCCGTTCGTAGGAGCGCCTTCAGGCGCGATGTCCGGCAGGGGATCGCGGCTGAAGCCGCTCCCACAAGAAGGCGCTCCTACCACCAGACTGAAATGAACAACTGCAGCACGTTGGCGTCGAAATCGTAGAGGGCCTCGGCGCCGACGGCGCCACCGCTGCTGACATCGCGGAACTCGTCGTAGCTGTAGCTGTAGTGATTGAAGACCAGGTTGACCGTACTGCGCAGCGGCCGGTCACCCGCCTGGTCGAGCCACGTATAGCTCACACCGAGATGCGGGCCGTGGCTCTGGAACTTGCTCAGCTCCTTGTCGCGGGCCAGGTAGTTCTGCGCATCGGCGTAGGGAAACAGGTCGGAAAAGAAATCGGCGCTGTTCTGGCTGTAGTAACGGTAGCGAACATCGATCATCCAGCGATCGCGCCAGGGCTGCACATAGCCGAGCTCGAGCGTGTGCCCGTCTATGCCCCAGTCATCGGTAAAGAAGCGGTAGCCGCCGGAAAGCGCCGCCCGGTACGGCAGGTGCCAGCGCGCACGGATGGCAACGGCATTGCTGGCGCGCGTGTTCGGATAGATCTCGCCCTGCCAGCCGTAGCCGCTGGCCTGTCCGGCATCAACGTAGCGAACCTGCCGATAGGGATTGTTCAGGTAGCCCTCGTCGGCGATCGCCTCGTAGTTGAGGCTCATCAGCAGGTTCCGGGTCAGCACCTGCGTGAGGCCCACGCGGTAGGCATGCCGGTCGATTTCGCCGGAGAAATCCGTGTCGCCGCGCTTGCTGACGTCATCCGATCCGCTGCCGTACCCCAGCGTGACGGTGGTCAGGCCATTGAAGACATCCTGGCTGATGGCGAAGTTCAGCGTATCGGCCTGGTAGTCGTTTTCGTCGCTGCTGCTGAAGCCGAGGCTCATGGTGGTGTCTTCATGCAGGTAATCGACGCCGGCGCCCCACTGCGTCCGTTCCTCGGAATACTTGCTGGCCGTGGTGACGACATCGATGGAGGCACTGCTGATGCTGTCCACGTAGTAGCTGGCAGACACCGACACCTTCTCGTTGACGGACTTGCGCACCAGCAGCGACGGCCCGTCGATCTCCACGCCCCCACCGTCATAGTAGTGATAGAGCGCGTCAGCGCGCTCCTCGGGCAGCACGCCGGCTTCGACCATGCCGGCCGCAATGATCAACACGATGCCCGTGCGCCACATCATCAGTTGCACCCGCAACCGCCACCGGCACTGCCGGCAGCCCCGCGCGAGGCCTCGCGCGCCTCATGCACATGATCGAGATAGCTGGTCGACACCGGATCGCGGTCGAAACTCATCACCGGATCGGCCAGTCGATCGCGCTCGTAGGGCTTGAGCCACGGCTCGATCCCGGTACATCCCGACAGCAGCAGCGCACCAGCCAGGATTGCAGCAGTCCACGCTCTCATGTGCGCTCCCGGATCAACTGGCGGATCACGTCCTGGTAACGGCTCTCGTCACCCGGCTGCCACCCCTGGTGGATGTAGCGGACCTGCCCCTTGCGGTCGATGATCACCGTGCTCGGCATGGCCGCCACGTCGTAGAGCTTGCTGACATGGTTGGCCGGATCCAGCAGCACCGGGAACGTCACCGGCACATCGCCGAGAAATGCCTCCATGTGCGTGGTGTCCTCCTCGACGTTGATGCCAAGCAGGGTGAAGCCGAGCGGCGCGTACTTCCTGTGGATCTGCTCGAGCAGCGGCATTTCCTTGCGGCAGGGGCCGCACCAGGTCGCCCAGAAATTGACCAGCACCACCTGGCCACGCAGGGCGGACAGTGCCACGGGCGGTCCGCCGCGCGCTGGCAGGCTGAACTCGGCGGCCGGGCCGGACGCCTCGCCGGCCAGCAGCGGCAGCGGCAACAGCGCGCCCGACAGGCAGGCTGCCAGCACCAGTCGCAACAGTTTTCTGCGCATGTTCATCTCAGAAGAACCAGCTCAGGCCGAGCGTGAACTCGATGTTGTGCGTGGTCTTGTCCTTGCCGCTGATGTCGTCGTCGAACAGGTGGTCGCGCACATCGAAGTGCAGGCCGATGGCATCGGTGAGCAGGAGCCGGTAGCCGCCGCCGAAGTTCAGCGTGAACATGTCCTCGTCGTGGAAGGTGGTGTTGCCGGCCCCGGCGATCACGTAGAAGGCGGAGTTGAAGGCGCGGTTGCGGCCGATGAACACCTCGCCGGGCAGCAGGTTGTAGCCCAGTGACAGGTTGTAGTACTTGTACCGGCGGTCACTGCCGAAAGACAGGTCGTAGTTGCCGAGAATCTCGGCACTCGACTTGTCGACATCGCTGGTCTGCGCCACGGCCGCTTCGGCAAACAGGCCCTCGGTGACGTGGTAGGCCAGGCGCGCGCCATAGACGGAGTTGGTACCGAAGTCCTCGACGCTCAGCATGCCGTAAAAGGCCGTGACCTCGAAGTCCTCGCTGTCGATCTTCGGCGGTGCCACCTCGCGACGCTCGATGCGCGGATCGATGACCGGCGAGGACGCCTGCACATCCCCGGCAGGCTCGACCTGGCGACCCAGCGAGGCGCAGCCGGCAGTCGCCGCCAGCAGTGCGGACAGCAAGGCGGCTCTCAGAAGAAGAAGGTGAATCCGGCTTTCCATTCGTCCAGTTCCTCGTTGTCGTCTTCACTGGTGAAAGTCAGGTAGCTCGAGTACTCGGTGCGGAACATGAAACGCTTCGTCACGTACATGCGGGCGCCGAGCCCGACGTGTCCGACCTGGTCACTCCGGTCCTCGGTGCTCACCAGGGTCGCTTTCGGATCGATCTGGATGATCCCCGTGCCCAGCATCACGAATGGCGAAATGCGCCACGCCGGAAAGGGCTGATGCACGATGCCCACGGTCGCCAGCCAGCCATCGGAGTAGTCGCCACTCACATCGCCGACCCGCGCTTCGACAGACAGGTTGCGGGTCAGGTGATAGCCGGTGTACACCGATATCACGCTGGCGCCGTCCAGGTCGCCGAGCCCGACGCCCGCCTCCCAGCGACGGGCCTTGTAATCATCGACATCCGGATCGCGGATCTGCGTGGCAGAACCCGAGACATCCAGCGTGCCACTCATGTCTTCCAGCTTCACCCAGCCCCGGACGCCACGGTCAGTACGCACCTGGAACCAGTCGGTGCGCCGCTTCAGCACTTCGATGCGCTGGCCGCGATCCACCACATGGAACACCGGGAAGCCCCGCCCCGGCCCGGTGTGGAGTTCGAGAAAAGGCTCGGCCACCACGGCTTCATAGTGAGCCGTTTTTGCATAAGCGGGTGTGACGAAGGGCAAGAAAACCAGCATCACCATGACGACCACTGTGCGCATCGCTGTTTCCTGCAAACCTAGTTCAGTGGCGCCTGGAAGGGATCGTTGTAGTACTGCGCGCCGATATCCACCCACTCGGAGACCAGCCGCAGTTCAGCCGGCGAGAGCCGTCCGGCATGCGTGCCGCCGGGCGCAAAGATGTTGAAGAAACGCGGCGAATTGTTGGCCCCGGCAGTGGACAGCGAGGCGCTGACCGGCACCGGGCTGAACACCGGATCACCCGTGACCGGATCCACGCCGGTCTGCACCAGCCGGTCGGCCAGGGCGCCGCCGACGAGTTCCTGCTCGTTGTCGCCGGAGAGCAGCTCGCGATAGGCCTTGAAGTGATCGCCGTTGAGGTCGGATGCGCCGTCAGAGAGATCCAGCTGCGCAGCCGGCACCTGCACGGCACCGAGCGTGCTGAGCGGTGCATGGCAGTTCGTGCAGGTGTCGTCACCGGCCAGCGTCACGCGGGGCGTTGCCCACAGCGGGTGTATGTGCGCCTCGTAGTGGATCGTGATCCGGCAGTGGCCGGCCCAATTGTCGAGGCAGTCGCCAGTGGTCGGTATCGGTGTACCCAGATCCGTATAGCGCCAGGCGAAGGACGCGTCAGCGGGCCGGCCGGCGGCCACCGGATCGGTCCAGATATCGTCGTAGACCACATCCTCGTCGAGGGCCACCAGCTGACAGTCGGTCGCACAACTGATGCGCTTCTTCACCTGCGCCATGGTCTCGCCGAAATCGGCAAAGAATGCGCTGCTGGTATTGGGGAAAGGCTGGCCGTCTGCCGGCGCGCCGCTCCAGGCACTGTCGAACGCGCCCTGCCGCCCGTGCGAGACCTCGTTCTGCGTCGAGTGACAGCCATTGCAGGCCAGCACCTCGCCCGGACGCAGCTGCAGCCAGTTCTGGTGGCGCGCGGTGATGCGCCGCCCGTTGGCATCGAGCACCGACAGCGCGATGGGCACATTGGCCGGCACCTGCACCACGACCGAGCCATCCGGCTCGACCGGCGCATAGCCGAGGATCTCGCGCATGCCCTGCCCCGTACTCACGCCGAAGGCGCTGTTGTCGAAGTCCCGCACGTCTTCATCGGGCAGGGCGACCGCCTTCTCGATGCGCAGGAAGCGCGCCTGGCGCTGGGCCGCCGTGGTCTGCGCCGGATCCGCGAGTGCCGCGATGTCCACCGAAGCCGTGCCGTCGAAGTCGTAGACGCTGCGGATGTCGATCAGGCCGAGGCTGCGCGCAACCAGGTCCGGATCGAGCTGCCCGGTGGTCGCCTGGTCAAAGATCACGGGCGGCAGCACGCGCGGCTGCGCCGCCACGATGTCACTGACCAGCACGTTTTCGGTCGGCGAAAATACCGGCAACTGGGTGCCCGCAACCGGATCGAAGA
>JAUPLK010000111.1 GCA_030836925.1 Pseudomonadota bacterium | reverse complement strand
GCTGCGCAGTGGTGCGCCGCAGAAGCGCCATGTGCAGTTGCTGGGCTCCGGAACCATCCTGCGGGAAGTGCTCGCGGCGGCAGAGATGCTCGAGAAGGATTTCCAGGTGTCCTCCGATGTCTGGAGCGTGACGAGTTTCAGCGAGCTGCGGCGCGATGGCATCGACTGCGAGCGCTGGAACATGCTGCATCCCGCAGAGAGCCCGCGGCATTCCTATGTCGCCACCAGCCTGGCGGGGCAGGCCGGTCCCTGCATAGCGGCCACCGACTACATGCGCATCGTCGCCGACCAGATCCGGCCGTGGGTGCCGGGTCGCTACGTGGTGCTGGGTACCGATGGCTATGGTCGCAGCGATTCCAGGGCCGCCCTGCGCGAATTCTTCGAGGTGGATGCCCGCTATGTCGTCGTCGCGGCGCTCAAGGCGCTGGCTGACGACGGCAGCATCGATGCCGCGACGGTTGCGCAGGCGATCGCGCAGCTCGGCATCGATCCGGCCAAGCCGAATCCCGTGACGGTCTGATTTTCAAGGGTTGAGAGTGGTACATGGCACGACGTGAGATAAGAGTCCCGGATCTCGGCGACTTCAGCAACGTCGAGATCGTCGAGGTTCTGGTCAAGGCTGGCGATCTCGTGCGTGCCGAGCAGACGCTGATCACGCTGGAAACCGACAAGGCCGCGATGGAGGTGCCATCGCCGGTGGCCGGGACGCTGGTCGAGATGAAAGTCGCGCAGGGTGGACGCGTGTCGACCGGCGACCTGATCGCCTTCGTGGAGGCGGACGAGGCGGCGGTAGCCGCCACCCCGGCGCCCGCACGCAGCCCGGCCCCGTCACCCGCACCTGCCTCAGCGCCGCCAGCGCGTCGTGCGCCGACAGGTCGCACGCCGGAGGCCGCCCGGCCCACCGCGCAGACCTTGCCCCCGATCGACGAGTCCAGCTTCGCACGCGCCCATGCGAGTCCCTCGGTGCGCAAGTTTGCCCGCGAGCTCGGTGTTGACCTGGGCCGGGTAAGAGGCTCCGGCCAGAAGAGTCGTGTGCTGCTCGACGACGTCAAGCAGTTCGTGAAGTCGGTGATGAGCGGTGCCGTCAGCACGGGTCCCGCCTTGCCGGCCGTGCCGGTGATCGATTTCGCGAAGTTCGGTCCGGTCGAGATCAGTCCGCTGTCGCGCGTGCGCAAGATCTCCGGTCCGCGTCTGCAGGCGGCCTGGCTGAATATCCCGCACGTCACGCAGCAGGATGATGCCGATATCACCGCACTGGAGGAGAAACGCAAGACGCTCAAGGACAAGGCTGCCGCGGCGGGCGTTAAGCTCACGCCGCTGGCCTTCTTCGTGCGTGCCGCGGTGCTGGCACTGAAGGAGTTTCCCGACTTCAACAGCTCGCTCACCGAAGACGGTAGCGGTCTCGTGCACAAGAAGTACTGGCACATCGGCTTTGCGGCGGACACGCCGCAGGGGCTGATGGTGCCGGTGATCCGCGATGCCGACCAGAAGGATGTCTTCGGCATCGCACGCGAACTCGGCACCCTGAGCGAGAAGGCCCGCAACGGCAAGCTCACGGCTGCGGAGATGCAGGGCGGTACCTTCACCATTTCGAGCCTGGGCGGTATTGGCGGCAGGTACTTCACGCCGATCGTCAACGCGCCCGAGGTCGCCATCCTCGGCGTGGGGCGCTCCGCCATGCAGCCGCTCTGGCTGAAAGACAAGTTCGTGCCGCGCCTGGTCCTGCCGCTGTCGCTGTCCTACGATCATCGCGTCATCGACGGCGCGACCGGTGCCCGCTTCTCGACTTTCCTCGTCGGCCTGCTGGGCGACGTGGATCGCCTGCTGGCGGACTGAGCGGCGATGGCAGTGATCGAAGTCAGGGTTCCCGATCTCGGCGATTTCAAGGACGTCGAGATCATCGAAGTGCATGTGGCTGTCGGCGATGCCGTGCAGCCCGAAGCCACGCTGATCACCCTCGAAACCGACAAGGCCGCGATGGAAGTGCCCTCGAGCGCTGGCGGTGTCATCAAAGAGTTGCTGGTGAAGAAGGGCGACCGGGTTTCGCAAGGCCAGCTGATCCTCAAGCTCGAAGGCGAGGCGCCGGCTGTACCGGCACCCCGTCCCGCAGCGCCGCCAAAAGCTCCGCCGCCGGTCGCGCCACCGGTGGCAAAACCGGTACCCGCCGATGCGGCCGGTTATGCCGGCCCGGTCGATCTCGAAACCCAGCTGCTGGTGCTGGGTGCCGGCCCCGGCGGCTATCCCGCCGCGTTCCGTGCCGCCGACCTCGGCATGCAGGTCACGCTGGTCGAACGCTGGGCCACGCTCGGCGGTGTCTGCCTGAACGTCGGCTGCATCCCGTCGAAAGCGCTGCTGCATGCGGCGAAAGTGATCGAAGACGTCGAGGGCATGGCCGACTGCGGGCTGCGCTTCGGCGAACCACAGATCGATGTGGACGCGCTGCGCGGCTGGAAGGACCGCACCGTCGCCAAGCTGACCGGCGGGCTGGCCACGCTGGCCCAGAAGCGCAAGGTCAACATCGTGCGCGGCACCGGCAGCTTCCTCTCGCCGCACCATCTGGAAGTCGTCGATGGCGAGCAGCGCAAGGTCATCGCCTTCAGGCAGTGCGTGATTGCAGCCGGGTCCGAGTCGGTGCGCCTGCCGGGCTTCCCGGACGACCCGCGCATCATCGATTCCACCGGCGCACTGGAACTGCGCAGCGTGCCGAAGAGCATGCTCGTGGTCGGCGGCGGCATCATCGGCCTGGAGATGGCCACCGTCTACAGTGCGCTGGGCACGCAGATCTCGGTGGTCGAACTCACCGACGGCCTGATGCCGGGCTGCGACCCGGACCTGGTCCGCCCGCTGCAGCGGCGTATCGCCAAACGCTATGCACAGATCATGACCGCCACCAAGGTCACGAAGATCGTGCCGGCTGCCGATGGCCTGCAGGTCACTTTTGAGGGCAAGACCGCGGCGACGCAGACCTACGAGCAGGTGCTGATGGCCGTCGGCCGCACGCCCAACGGCAAGCGCCTGTCGGCCGAAAAAGCCGGCATCAACGTCGACCCGCGCGGCTTCATCCCGGTCGACAAACAGATGCGTACCAACGTGCCGCACATCTTCGCGGTCGGCGACATCGTCGGCCAGCCGATGCTGGCGCACAAGGCCAATCACGAGGGCAGGGTCGCCGCTGAAGTCGCGGCCGGGCACAAGGTGGCTTTCGACGCGCGGGTGATCCCGTCGGTGGCCTACACCGATCCGGAGATCGCCTGGGTGGGCACGACCGAGAGCGAAGCGAAGGCTGCCGGCATCGACTACGGCAAGGGCCAGTTTCCCTGGGCAGCCAGCGGACGGGCGCTCGGCCTCAATCGCGACGAGGGCATGACCAAGCTGCTGTTCGATGCCAAGACGCATCGGGTGATCGGTGCCGGCATCGTCGGTCCGAATGCCGGTGATCTGATTTCCGAAGTCGCGCTCGCCATCGAGATGGGCTGCGACGCGGCCGACATCGGCCTCACCATCCACCCGCATCCGACCCTGTCGGAAACCGTGGCCTTTGCGGCCGAGGCCTTCGAAGGCACGCTGGTCGATCTGTACCTGCCGAAGAAGAAGTAGCCGTCCGGCAAATCCCCGCGACAAAAAATTCCGGGCCATTGCTGGCCCGGAACTGCTCTCTGCACCTGCAAGAGGGGGCTTGCAGGACCAATGGACTGAAGTCTACGGCGTCAGAACCTTCTTCCAGACCTTCGCACCGAGGTAGGCGCCGAGCAGCGGGCTGTCGCTCGGCGGGGTCCACAGTGCCCAGGTTCCGGTGTACTGGTTCTGTACCGGTGCATTCACGTCCGGTGCGCCCTGGCCGGGGTCATAGCCGAGATGGCCATACTCCGAGACCGCAAAGGCCAGGTTCGGATCCAGTGCGCTGATCGGCGAAGTGGCTGCAGACTGACGCAGCGGCGGGTAGGGCTGGGTGGTGGCCGGACAGCCGCCCATCACGAAGCAGCAGGCCTCGGTGCCGGTGCCGCCGGGAATCTTGCACTGCGTATTCGCCCAGTTGCCCCAGTAGGCCGCGAAGGGATGACCGACGCCGGGATAGGTGTCGTAGTCCTTGCTGCTCCAGTACAGCCAGTTCTTGTAGCCGATTTCCTTGGCGATCTGGTTGGGGATTTCGACCAGGCTCAGCACCGACTCGGTGGTGATCTGCGGGAAGGCGATGATGATGTGCTTGATGCCGCGGTTTTTCAGTTCCTCCAGCGCATCCCAGTACTGGTAGCCATCAAGGCCCACGGGCAACACGTCATGGCTCTCGTACAGCCAGGCCTCGCCGAGATTCTCGCCGCGCATGGCGCGCGTGCGCTCGAGCTGCGAGAAGGTGGGCGGCTTCGGGATGATGTTGGGATTCACTTCCGAACGTCCGAACCATGCACCGATGATGTTCTGTTCCGCGATCTGCGGGAACACCGTGCGCAGCGCCTGGCGGATGTTCTGGTTGAGCACCAGTGTGTCGTCGATCTTCGGGTCGAACCACTGCTTGTTGCTGCCCACGTGGTGATTCATCAGCAGCACCGCGGTATCGGCCAGCGGGACATGGACGTTGATGCCCCTGGCAATGCCCACCACCTGGATCCAGGCCAGCGCCGGATCTTCGGTGAAGGGATTGGGTCGGCCGGTGAGCGGGACGGCCGCATCGCCGGTGGGTGCCCCGAGCGAGGAGGTCCAGTTGGCCGGTGCGGTCGGATAGGAAGCGAGCATCAGGTCGGAGGGGTCGTTGACCCATTCGACCGTAACGCTTTTTCCGTTCGCCGCGTTGTAGGCATTGACCAGCTTGCGGGTTTCGCTGAGCTGTTCGAAGGTCTTCCAGAAGCGCACGCCGCTGGTGGTGGTGTCGACCACGATCAGGCGACTGATGTCGTTGGCCAGCATGCGCTCGACCGCGCCATCCACGTTGTAGCGCTGCGGATCACAGCCGGCCCAGGGGCCACCGTCGGCCGGGCCGCCGCAGTAGGTCAGCGGTACGCCACCGGCCACCTGGGGGTTGTACATGCCGCGCGGGTTGGGCAGATCGGCCGGATCATCGCTGATCCAGCTCATCCTGCCGGTGAACACCGAGATGGTCTGGCGGGTCCTGAGCTTGTGGATCGCGGCCTGCAGATTGAGGGCCGAAGTCATCTGCGCCAGCTGGGTGTCGGTGATCGCGTCGTAGCGATCCTGCCCGCCGATGCGCGGATATTCAAAGTCGTATTTCCTGGACTGCGCCAGCCCATTCGGGTCCATCAGCATCATGGGCCAGAATGCCGGATTCCAGATGATGTTCTTGTAACCGAATGAATTTGCATCGTAATAGAACATCTGGGCGCTGGAATCCCAGGCCTTCTGCGGGCCCCAGGTGGTGGCGCCACCGTGCACGGCGTACAGCACGCCGACGCGCTGCGGTGGCGGTGGTGCCGCACTGGCCTGGCTGGCCAGCGCCAGGCAGACGGCCGATAGCAGGCCGGCCCGGACTGTCTTCTTGCGTAGCATTGTTCTCTCCCCGTATGAAATGAATGACGGTTTCCCCCGTCCGCCTCCCGACTATTCGCCGGGTGGAAGTTCTGCTGCAAGCGGAAAGTCCTGAATCCAGGGGTATTTGTCCTGAGTGGTGATTGGCGTCGCCACATCTGGCATGAAATCCACCCCGTGGTGCTGGCTGCGTTATCCGGGCTTGCGTCATTGCCGCCGGTCATGGCATTAATCGCGCGTCCGGAATCGATAATTCACAAAAATGCGGGGAACACCGTGACGACCCAACCGCTGGCGGCAAGCTGGAACAGCGCGGGTGCCATGCAGCCCGGACCGGCCCGCACACCCCGCGGCCGCAAACCGGCGCGCAAGGACTATGTGCTGTTCCTGGTGGTGGTGCCGCTGCTGATCTCACTGTGGATTGCCGCACTGGGCATCCGGCCGGTCAATGAACTCGGCTTTGCCGGTGGCTGGCTGTATCTCGGCAGCCGGATCCTGGTGGCCTGGTGGGGTGGGCATTTCGGGGCGTTGGCGGCTGCCT
>JAUPLK010000110.1 GCA_030836925.1 Pseudomonadota bacterium | reverse complement strand
GGCGATTACGCCAAGCCACTGAGCGGCCGCGACCCGGTGATGACCGTGCTCAGGAAAAAAACCGAAGGCTGGCGCATGTGCGCTTACGTCGAGGCCTGCATGCACCCGGCGGTTTACGTGAAAAAACTCTGTGACCTGACGGTACGCCCGTCCTTCGTGGCAACACTCCGGGAAGCCGGAAAGGTCAAGGACTCCGGCGCTGTCGCAGATACACCGACTGATTACTGGGCCTGAGCCCAATTGATGATGGCCTGGCGCTCCGCAGCGGTCATCGTCACACCCTTCTTCTTCATGTAGCTGGCCGGTGGCATGTCCTCCTCAGCCACCTCGCCGCGGATCTCCGCGAGGAGTTTCGGCAACGGCCACTTGCTCGTGAAAGGGAAACCTTCGTCCATGCCGAACTTGCGGCGGGCGCGCTTGCGCTTCTTCTCTGCCGTGGCACGTGCTGCACCACTCAGGTTCGCCGGCATCACCCCGTGGCAGTCGGCGCAGTGGGTGGTGAAGGCGCGCTCGACTGGGCCGGTATAGCTGGCAGGATCAGGCGCCTCGCCGGCTGCCCCACGGGCTGCGAACAGGCCGATGAATGCGCAGGTTGCCAAGGCGTGGCGCATGGATTGTCTGCGCTGACCGATTAAGCCAATTAAGCCAAACCCGGCACCCATCACTCGATCGCCGCCGCTACCCGCGCGAGGTAGTCCGCTGGAAAGCTCCAGATACCCGAGGCCGGATCCTGCTCAAGGCCGCGGCCGGCAGGCCGAAAATCGTGCAGCAGGGTAACCAGCAGGTCCGTGCTCACCCAGGGGCTGTCGCGAAAATAGCTGTGGCCGTTGCCGTGATCGAATCCCGGCGCCGACTCGACGCTGACCAGCGCCAGCGCATCGGAGCGCAGCAGAAACGCCTTGGCCTCTGGCGTCAGGTCGTCGGGGTCGAGCTGACCGACCCGTTCATTGCCGAGGCTGAACAGCGCCATCCCCAGTGCCTTGTCGCGCGGCGACTCGTAGATCGTCATGTGCTCCTGCACGTTGAGCAGCCCATCGAGCAGGAAGGTGCCGAAGATGCCGCGGTCTACGTCGCTGCCGACGAGGATGACATTGCCCAGCCGCAGCTCGCGGCGAATCTCCTCGGTGCTGCGATGCTGATTGGCCAACGCGAGCTGGTGCAGCGCGTTCACCACGAGGCGCGTGCCGGCGCTGTAACCGAGGATGTGGATGCGCTCGGCATCGGTCTCGGTCGCGAGGTACTCGATGAATTCACGCAGGAAAATCGCCGAGTAGCGGGCCGACTCGGTATCGCCGAAATAGGCCAGGCGACCACGGTGCGACGGCCAGGCGAATGGAATGAACACTCCGTCATAGCCGAGAAAGTGCCAGAGCTCGGCCGCCACCAGCAGCGGATTTTCGAAGTTCACGCGGTAGCCGTGCACGTAGATGAAAATGTCCTTGTCACGGCTGCGCGCAAGGCGCGCGTTCACGGCCGCACGGAACGCGGCGGCCGGCGCCGGGTCAGGCGACAGGGTTCCGCGCTTGTGCAGTATGGGATGCAGGGTGCGGTCCAGAATGCCGAACTCGCGCACCTCGGCAACCTGCAGCGGATAGCGGTCGTTGTTGTTCTTGAGCAGGGACAGTTGCCTCGCCTCATCCCAGCTGATGTCGCCGCGGCCGAGCACGATGCGGCCTTCCCCCAAGCGCAGCTCGGCCGCACGATCGGCGGTGTAGAAGCGGTCTTCACCCTCCACGGTGGCTGGCTCGCGCAGGGTGGCATACAGAATGCGGGGGTCTGCGGGTGTCGCTACGGGTGAAGCATCATTGAAGGGCGCGACCTCACTGCGCTCGAGGAAAGCCGGCGGTGTCATGAACGGAATCTGGTAGGGCTTGCCGCCGGCGCAACCGGTCAAGGCCAGGGCGACAAGGACAAATGCCATACGCGGCCAGGGGTCCGGGACGCTCACCACATGCTGCATGCTTTTCGGACTCCTGATCAAATGGCGATCGTCAAGCCTGGTCAATTGTTGTTTCGACGGGGAACCGGAAACGGTTTGCGACCGGCCATTGCCCGCAGCGAAGCAGCGAGCCTCACGGAACACCGCGCCGCCGGGCTGACCAGCAATTGGCGACGGCGCGCACCAAAGCCCACAGCGAGGTGAGGAAGAGCACTGGCCAGATCACCAGCAGATCCACGCGTATGTTCGCTTCGGGTGTCCTGGCGAGCACCAACCATTCCCAGGCGGCATAGCCGAGCCACAATGCGGCCGGCAACCACAGGACGTTGGCTCCCGGTTGGTTCCTGAGCAGGGTTGTGCGCAGCAACACCCACAGCGCAACGTGCAACCCCGCCACGGCGAAGATATGCGCTGGCTGCAGCACCAGCCAATGTACGAGTGGTTCCAGCACGCCCGGCCCCAGTTCCCGTTCCCGGTTACCACTAGCCGCCGAAGCCGGCAATCCCGACGGTGAGCGTGTAACTGGCGGTCTCGTTGCGGCGCGCGGCGCTGCGCATGAGATAGACGCGCACCGTGTATTCGCCATCCGTCTCGAGTGACCCGGACCACTCGTTGCCGTCGCTTGAGCCGACAAAGATCGCCACGTCCTGCGACCCCGGGGGAAGCACATTGAAATAGTTGGCCGCATTGCTGCTCTTCAGCTTCACGCTCATGCGCTGCCCCGCACGCGCGCGCAGCTTGTAGTCGATGGTCTGCTCACCCTTGAGCGAGGCGCTGATCGTGGCCGATGAAGCGCCGTTGGCGAACTCGATCGGCCTGGATTCGATCGGGCCGGCCGCCACCGCCGACGAAGCGGTGGCCCCGAGCAGCAACAGGATTGAGACCTTGCGCTGAATTGCCCGAATCATTGTTTCGCGAGTGTAGCCCTCCGCCGCGAAGTTGGCGATCTGCACCCGGTACCAATGTCCCAATGTCGCGGCGACCTTGACGTCGAGCACGGTGGACAGCCCGCCGAGGCCCTGCACACGTCCATGCCACACGCACGAAAGCCATGCAGATGCCCGTGTCCTGGCAGATCGGCCGGTGGCCCTCGGCCACCATGCGCGAGTTGATCAGGATCTGCGCCATCGCAGCAGCCCCGGGATCTACGCCAGCAGCATCACCACGCCGATGAACAGCAACTGGCCCAGCTCCACGCCCACATTGAAGGTGAATAGCGCCAATGGAATCTGCTGCTGCGGCAGGCCGATTTCGCTAAGGGCGCCGGCAAAGCCGAAGCCGTGCAACAGTCCGAAACTGAAGGCAACCAGCCACGGCAGCCGCTGGCTGACGTTCCTGGCGCCTGATTGCCGGGCATCAGGACCGGATAGTCACCAGCGATCGCGCCGGGACATCGAATGACCTGCCCGTGCTGAATGTCACGCGGATCGCGTTACTGCGTGCGTTGTAGGCAAGGTATGTGCGCGTGCCACTCCGGTCCCTGAAAACTGCATACAGGGGGGTGTCGGCGGTGACCGAGAAGTCGGGCGGACCGTATTCCTTGAGGATCGAGAGCCAGTAGAGGGTGTGTGAGCGCGTCTCGCCAGCCTCAACCGAGCCCCACCGGTTCCAGAGCGCGAGACCGGCGTCCGGATCACCCAGCGCCGCATACGCAGCGATCACGTCCTGCCAGATATCCGCAGGTGTCCCATCGCTCATGCCGCGGGCCTTGTATGCCCGGACCTCTCCGGGCAGCGCATCGATGCGACCCTGCACGTACTCAGGAGATGTTCCGAGGTATGTCGAAGCACTCGTGATCGGCAACAGATTGATGCCCAGGATCTGTCGCGGCTCCTGCGTCCACCAGGTGTTCCAGCCATACTTGCCGCCGAAAACCATGCTGGCCTGTGTTCCATAGTCGGGCGCGAACACCTGCCCGTCGACATCGAACCAGTACTGGTTGATGGCAGCGATCTCGCTCGTGTACAGGAAAATGCCGAGATCGCGCAGCCGGCGATCGTTGGTTGCCTCGCCCCACAACACCAGACCCGCCCAGGCATTCACTGCCTCGGACGATGATTCCTGGTTGTTCCCGTCATCAAAGTTCGCGTCGCCAGACGCCCACGAGTGTCCCTCGTAGACATCGAAGTTGCGCAGGAACGGAAAGTCCGCGCGACCGCGTTCGTCGGTCGCGATGTCGGCGATGACTCTCCCGACCATGCCACCCCACTGCTGCCGGGACGCCCATTCCGGATCGCGCAGCGCCACATGCGCCGCAGCCATGATCCAGTAACCATGATGAAAGTGATGATCGTTCATGGCATCGATACTGCCGTACTCCTGAGGCACACCGACAAAGGTGCCGAGCCGGGGGTCCTGCACGAAGTGCGTGGAATGCCGCCCGTCAAACCACGACTCGAGCTGCTGCTTGAGCAGTCCGAGGAGTTTGTCGCGCACCTCCGGCCTGCCCTCGGCTTCGGCCACACTCATGAGCTGCGCGACGGCACCGAGTCCCTTGCCAACCCAGTACGTGCCACGACCCATCCCATCGAAAAGCCGGGGCGCAGTGGCAAGATCACTGACCAGCAGCTTCGCCACGGCATTTTTTGCCTCCACGCCCGTCAGGCCAGACCATCCGGGAACAAAGCCGCTATAGGTACGTTCCAGCGCAAAACTGTTGCCGGTGATCAACCGGATGCGACCACGCACGGTGTCATAGCCGTACTGCACCGGATGATCCACCACGACGCTCGACCAGTGGTGGGGATAAAGTCCCATGACGGTGGAGAGATTCCGGCCTTCGCGTGCCACCGTCCTGACGCTGTACACCGACCGGACCCTGCTGCTCGCCTCGTCATATGACCAATCGACATGCGTCTCCGTCGGGAAGGCATAGGCAACGGCGTGGAAATCCCGCAGCGTTTGCTCGTGCGCATCCGGCAGACCGGCCACCGAGAAATAGCCGCTGCCGTCCGGCAGGTGCAACAACAGCTCGGTCGGCTTGCGCCATTCCCAGCTGGCGCCGGCAGGCGCGAAGATCGCATAGGATTGCCCGGCGATGGTGACGGCCGCGACCTGCGGATTGCCGCCCGGTCGTGTCGGGTCCGAGAACACGGCATCGCACGCAGCGAGCACAAAGCGCACGTCGCCCGAGCTGATTTCGTAGTAGCTGAAGGGGCTGCCATGCAGCACCGTGGCGCTGAGCGTTTCCCCTTCGCGGGCCGCCATGCTGACCTGCACAAGCCAATCGGAGAAGCTCGACAGTCGCGCATCCCCGGGCATGAAAGCCGCAGGTGTGACCACGATCGCCGGGACGTGGGGATAGCTCAGCTCGTGGCTGCCGCCCACTTTGGAGAAGCGTTTGACCGGCAGGCCGAGCTCGAAGCCCCGCGCGCTCGCACGGTAGCTCATCGGATGCGCATGCAAGGGTTGCGACCACCGCTGAAACATGACCGAGGAGTGCCACTGGTTCGTCGGTGCAGCCCTGCCCGCGGCCTCGCCGGCCACGAACCGCGCGACGGGAAGAACACCTTCGCTGCTGTCGAGCCTGCTGTGGTAAGCACCCAGGCCGAGAGTGGTGTCCGGCGCGCCTGCCAGGGCGCTGCCCGCAAAGGCCAGCAGTGCTGCGCGGCCCGCAGCAAGCCGCAGATCGTGGAGCAGCGTAACCAGCCGGTGCTTGCTCACCCAGTGGCGGTCGCCGCGATAGCCGCGGCCGTTGCCGAAGATGTGCCAGCCCCGGCCGCCCCTACCCCTTCAGCACCCCGAGCACCTCATCCAGCATCTTCTTCGCATCGCCGAACAGCATGCGGTTGTTCTCTTTGTAGAAGAGCGGATTGTCGACGCCGGCATAGCCTGAAGCCATGGAGCGCTTCATGACGATGCTGGTCTGCGCCTTCCAGACCTGCAGCACCGGCATGCCGGCGATGGGACTCGCGGGATCATCCTCGGCGCCGGGATTCACGATGTCGTTCGCGCCGATGACCATCACGACGTCAGTGGCGGGAAAGTCGTCGTTGATCTCGTCCATCTCCAGCACGATGTCGTAGGGCACCTTGGCTTCGGCCAGCAACACGTTCATGTGGCCAGGCATGCGGCCGGCGACCGGG
>JAUPLK010000109.1 GCA_030836925.1 Pseudomonadota bacterium | reverse complement strand
ATTTCGCGCAAGTCCGACAACCCGTCGATCACCCGCGATGTGTCCGGCGAGGGCGTGCAGCAGGCACTCCTCAAGCTCATCGAGGGCACGGTGGCTTCGGTGCCCCCGCAGGGTGGGCGCAAGCATCCGCAGCAGGAATTCCTGCAGGTCGATACCCGGCACATCCTCTTCATCGTCGGCGGCGCCTTCGCCGGTCTGGAGAAGATCATCCAGAAACGGTCGCAGAAGAGCGGCATCGGCTTTGTCGCCGACGTGCGCAGCACGGCTGAATCACCCATCGGCGAGTTGCTCAACGATGTGGAGCCCGAAGACCTGATCCGCTTTGGCCTGATCCCGGAATTTGTCGGCCGGCTGCCGGTGGTTGCCACGCTGGACGAGCTCGACGAGGCGGCTCTGGTGAGCATCCTGGTCGAGCCGAAAAATGCGCTGATCAAGCAGTATCGGCGTTTGTTCGAGATGGAGGGCGCCGAACTCGACTTCCGCGAAGACGCCCTGCGGGCGATCGCCTTGCGCGCCATGCAGCGCAAGACCGGCGCACGCGGACTGCGCACCATTCTGGAGGGCATCCTGCTCGACACCATGTATGACCTGCCGTCGCTGCGCAATGCCCGCAAGGTGGTGGTCGACGCTGCAGTCGTCACCGGCGAGACGCGCCCCTATATCATTTACGAGTCCGATGAGTCAGCGCCCTTGCGGGCAGTTGCCGAAGATCGTCGGGCGGCGGGTTCTGGCGGCAACTGAGTGGCTGCCAGTGCTGCGGAGTGCCTGGTTCTCCGGTGAGCCAGGCCACAACGGCGTATCGAGCATGGAGAAATAAATGTCTGGGCAGAATCCGCCGGAACTACGTCTCAATATCCCCATCCTGCCGTTGCGCGATGTGGTGGTTTACCCGCACATGGTCATCCCGCTGTTCGTGGGGCGGTCGCGATCCATCCAGGCCCTTGATGCGGCCATGCAGGCCGGCAAGCAGATCCTGCTGGTGGCCCAGAAACAGGCGGATGTGGACGAACCCTCGCTGGAGGATGTCTACCGCGTTGGTACGCTGGCCACCATCCTGCAGCTGCTGAAACTGCCGGACGGAACGGTCAAGGTGCTGGTCGAGGGCGGTGTCCGGGCGAATCTCACCGAGACGCGGGCAGGGGAGTTCTTTTCGGCCGACATCGCCCTGGTTGAAGACAATCTCGACGTGACGACCCGTGAAGCCGACGTGCTGAAGCGTTCGCTGATCTCCCAGTTCGAAAACTACGTCAAGCTCAACCGCAAGGTGCCGCCCGAGATACTGACTTCCCTGGCCGGCATCGATCAGCCCGGCCGGCTGGCCGACACCATCGCGGCCCACATGTCCCTCAAGCTGGACCAGAAGCAGAAGGTTCTCGAGATCATTCCGATTCGCGAGCGTCTCGAGCACGTGATGATGCTGATCGAGACCGAGGTCGACATGCTGCAGATCGAGAAGCGGATCCGCGGCCGCGTCAAGCAGCAGATGGAGAAGAGTCAGCGCGAGTACTACCTCAACGAACAGATGAAGGCGATCCAGAAAGAACTCGGGGACATGGACGATGCCCCGAACGAGATCGCCGACATCGAGAAGCGCATCGCGCGTGCCGGCATGTCGCAGGAGGCCCGCAACAAGGCCGTCGCCGAGGTCAACAAGCTCAAGCTGATGTCGCCGATGTCGGCCGAGGCGACCGTGGTGCGCAACTACGTCGACTGGCTGCTCAAGGCGCCGTGGCGCAAGCGCACGCGCGTCAACCACGATCTGCCGCAGGCCGAGGGCGTGCTCGAGAAGGATCACTACGGCCTCGACAAGGTCAAGGAGCGCATTCTCGAATACCTGGCGGTCCAGCAGCGCGTCAAGAAACTCAAGGGTCCGATCCTGTGTCTGGTCGGTCCGCCGGGTGTCGGCAAGACCTCGCTCGGCCAGAGCATTGCGCGCGCCACCAACCGGACCTTCGTGCGCATGTCGCTCGGCGGCGTGCGCGATGAAGCCGAGATTCGCGGCCACCGCCGTACCTACATCGGTTCGATGCCCGGCAAGATCATCCAGAACCTGGCCAAGGCCGGTGTGCGCAACCCGCTGTTTCTGCTCGATGAAATCGACAAGATGTCGACGGATTTCCGCGGCGATCCGTCCTCGGCCCTGCTCGAGGTCCTGGATCCCGAACAGAATGGCAGCTTTGCCGACCATTATCTGGAAGTCGACTTCGACCTCTCCGACGTGATGTTCGTCTGCACCGCCAACACGCTGAACATCCCCGCCGCGCTGCTCGATCGCATGGAAGTGATCCGTATCGCCGGTTATACGGAAGACGAAAAACTCAATATCGCGCGCAACTATCTCGTGCCCAAGCAGATCAAGAGCAACGGCCTGCGCAAGGACGAGATCTCGATCTCCGACGCGACCATCCACGACATGATCCGTTTTTATACCCGCGAGTCGGGCGTGCGGAATCTGGAGCGTGAGATTGCCAAGCTGTGCCGCAAGGTCGTCAAGAGCCACCTGCTTGAGCCCAAGAGCAAGAACACGCATGTCCTGCCGAAGAGTCTGCAGAAGTATCTCGGTGTGCGTCGCTTCCGTTATGGACGGGCCGAGGAGAGCAACCGGATCGGGCAGGTGACCGGCCTCGCCTGGACCGAGGTGGGTGGTGAACTGCTGACCATCGAGGCGGCGGTGGTTCCGGGCAAGGGCAAGATGATCCACACCGGTCAGCTCGGCGAGGTGATGCGTGAGTCGATCCAGGCGGCCACCACCATCGTCCGCGGGCGGGCCGCCACACTCGGGATCGATGAGGATTTCCATCAGAAGCTCGACCTGCACATTCACGTGCCTGAAGGCGCCACGCCCAAGGACGGACCGAGTGCCGGCGTTGGCATGTGCACCGCGCTGGTCTCGGCCCTGACCAATATCCCGGTGCGATGTGATGTGGCCATGACCGGCGAAATCACCTTGCGCGGTGAAGTGCTGCCGATCGGCGGCCTCAAGGAAAAGCTGCTCGCCGCTCATCGCGGTGGAATCACCACCGTGCTGATCCCGCATGACAACGAGAAGGATCTGGTGGAAATTCCGAAAAACATCAAGGACAACCTCAACATTGTTCCGGTACGTTGGATCGATGAGGTGCTGCAGTTCTCGTTGCAGGACATGCCGCTGCCGAAGACCGTCGAAGGCAAACTGGTGGCAGACGAAGCGCAGAAGGCGCAGACTGAGCCCGCAGACAAGACTGTGCGCGCCCATTGATTCCGGGTTGCATGCAGGTTGACAGCGGTTTTTTGCGCTTGGTATAAGGTTCGCGGCTTCGCGTCCCGCTATACTTCAATTCACCGCCGTTCCGGTTTTCAGGCTCTTTCGTCCTGCTTCAGGAGGGGGGTTGCATCTGCATCGGCGTGTTCGCTGGCGCGTTGATTGCCAGACAGGTTTTCAGGGGGGTGCTGCCGGTTCGCCGGTTGCGTAGTCAGTAATTTGCAAACATTTAAAAAGGTACGTTGATGAACAAGGGTGAACTGATCGACGTGGTTGCGGACGATGCAGGCCTGTCCAAGGCTGATGCCACTCGCGCAGTGGATGCTGTGATTACCGCGATCACCAAGGCGCTGAAAAAAGGTGACCAGGTTGCGCTGGTCGGTTTTGGCACCTTTGCCGTAAAGAAGCGGGCTGCCCGCCAGGGCCGTAATCCGCGCACTGGTGAGACGATCCAGATTGGCGCCAGCAAAGTACCTGGTTTCAAGGCTGGGAAGGCTCTCAAGGATGCCGTAAACTAGCCGCCTGCTGGGTGCCCGGTACAGGGCATCGCCTCTGGCAGTCGTCGTTTCTGGTTGCCTGCCGGCATGAGTGCCGGCGTCTGGAGCGCGGCCAGCAAACAGGGTGCTTAGCTCAGCTGGAAGAGCGTCGCCCTTACAAGGCGAAGGTCGGGGGTTCGAGCCCCTCAGCACCCACCAGATTCGGTCAGATACGGCCAGATACTGAAAAAAGGGAGTTGCTGATCAGCCGATCACAGGCCCGGGGTTGACGCCCGGGTTCTCTGGCTGACCGGTCGGTTTTATTTGGAGTGGTAGTTCAGTTGGTTAGAATACCGGCCTGTCACGCCGGGGGTCGCGGGTTCGAGTCCCGTCCACTCCGCCAACTATCCTGCAAGTGCATCCGTGGCGGCATAGGCCCGAGCTGATGCGGACGAACGGGCGCCACCAGTGTGGCGCCTTTTTTGTTTGGAGAATGCGATGCTGGAAAAGATAAGAGAAGGTCTCAAGGGCTGGATGGCGTGGGTCGTCATCGCCGTGATCGGCGTGCCGCTGGCGCTGACCTTTGTCGGTGGTGACGGTACCTTCACCGGTGGTGGCAGCGCCGCCAGCGTGAACGGTGAGGACATCCCGGCCGTCGAATTCCAGCGTGTCCTGCAAGACCGCATGGTCGCGCGACAGCAGGAGACCCGCAGCCAGCTGTCTCCGGAAGTCGAGGAGCAGCTGAAGCGCGAGACGCTCGATGGCCTGGTGCTCAACCGGGCGGTCATCCAGTTCGTGCGTGAGGCCGGTTTCCGCGTCAGTGCGCAGCGCGTCGCCGACCATATCCGCAGTCTGCCGAGTTTCCAGATCGGTGGGCAGTTTTCCAGGCCGGCCTATGAGGCGGCGCTGGCCGCAAACGGAATCCCGGCCACCGCTTTCGAAAGCGAGCAGCGTTCGCTGCTCGAGGTGAACCAGTTGCAGGACGGGATCGCCAGCAGTGCGTTTTTCACCCCGGGCGAGTTCCGCCGCATCATTGCGCTCGATCAGCAGCGCCGCGATCTCGAGTTCGTGCTGCTTGACCCGCAGGTTCTGGGTGCTGCCATCACGCCGACCGACGCCGAGATCCAGGCCTGGTACGCCACCAATGCCAGCGAGTTCCAGACCGGGGAGGCGGTTGATCTCGACTATGTCGAAATCAGCCTGGCCGATACCGCGCGTGACTACGTGCCGGATGAGGCAGCGTTGCGCAAGGCCTATGACGAAGACCCGACCCGCTTTCGCAGTGCCGAGGAACGCCAGGCGCGACACATCCTGATCAGTGCCGGGACGGAGCGTACGGATGCAGAGGCCAGGGCGCTGGCCGATGAAGTTGCCAAAAAGCTCGCCGATGGCGCTGATTTTGCCGCGCTGGCTGCGCAGTACTCCAGCGACCCCGGTTCGGCCGCGCGTGGCGGCGATCTCGGCTTTGCCGGTCGCGGCGTGTATGTCGAGGCCTTCGAGCAGGCGCTGTTTGCCCTGCAGCCGGGTCAGACCTCGGCGCCGGTGAAAACCGAATTCGGTTACCACATCATCCGTCTGGAGTCGGTGAAGGCCGGTGACGGGCAGGATTTCGAGCAGGTGCGCGAGCAGCTTGCAGCAGCGCTGCGCGAGCAGAAGGCGCAGGACGCGTTCTATGCCCTGGCCGAGCGGATCGATGATCTCGCGCTCGAAAACCCCGGCTCACTGGAGCCTGCCGCAAAAGAGGCCGGGCTGCAGATCCGCCGGTACGCGGGCTATACCCGCGCAGGCGGCGGGCCTTTTGGCGACAACGCCGACCTGATCAGCGCGGTATTCAGCGATGCGGTGCTGGAAGGTGGCGAGAACACGCCGCTGATCGAGCTGGATTCCGGCCGGGTCGTGATTGCGCGAGTGGCCGAACACAAGCTGCCGGCAGCCCGTCCGCTGGCGGAGGTGCGCGACGAAATTGCGGCCCGGCTGCGCACACTGCGTGCGGCCAGCGAGGCCAAAAACCAGGGTGAGGCGATCCTGAAACGCCAGCAGGCCGGCGAGGATCTCGCGACCGTGGCGGCTTCGATGGGCCTGAGCCTGCTGAAGACCGGTCCGGTGTTGCGACGTTCGCCGGTATTGCCGCCCGAGTTGCTGGCGGCGGTTTTCCGCGCCCCTGCGCCCGCAGCCGACCAGCCCGTGGTCCGCGGCGTGTCGCTTGCCGATGGCGGCTATGCGGTCTTTCGCCTCAATCAGGTGATCCCCGGTGAACCCGATCAGATACCCCAGGAGCAGCGCGATAACCAGCAGCGCATACTGGCGCAGCGTTCGGCGCAGGCC
>JAUPLK010000108.1 GCA_030836925.1 Pseudomonadota bacterium | reverse complement strand
TTCCAGCGGACTACCTCGCGCGGGTAGCGGCGGCGATCGAGTGATGGGTGCCGGGTTAGTGATGGGTGCCGGGTTTGGCTTATTTGGCTTATTTGGTCAGCGTAGACCATCCATGCTCCACGTCTTCGCAACCTGTGCATTCATCGGCCTGCTCGCGGCCCGTGGGGCAGCCGGCGAGGCGCCCGATCCTGCCAGCTATACCGGCCCAGTCGAGCGTGCTTTCACTATCCACTGCGCCGACTGTCATGGGGTGATGCCGGCGAGCCTGAGTGGTGCGGCACGAGCCACGGCGGAGAAGAAGCGCAAGCGCGCCCACCGCAAGTTCGGCATGGATGAGGGATTTCCCTTCACCAGCAAGTGGCAGCTGCCGAAACTCCTCGCGGAGATCCGCGGCGAGGTGGCCGAAGAGGACATGCCACCGGCCAGCTACATGAAGAAGAAGGGCGTGACGATGACCGAGGCGGAGCGGCAGGCCATCATCGATTGGACTCAGACCCAGTAGTACGCCGGTGCGGCCACTTTGTTGCGTGGCGCTGCTGCAAGAGCCAAATAAGCCAAATAAGCCAAATAAGCCAAACCCGGTACCTGCAGACTTGCCGGATCGCATTGAGGCGATCGTCCGATCCCTGCTAATGTGTCTCCTGCCGATTGCGCCGATCGAGTCGAGGCTTCCTTCGACGATCCATGAACGGAGCAGTACGATGACAGCATTTCGCGTCCTGGTGGCCGACAAGGTCAAGGCCCAGCTCTACGAACTTCCCAGCCGGCGTGGTTCCCTGCAGCCACTGCAGTGCTTCATCAATCCGGAGGGCAGGCAGCGGGAACGGGCGCTCGGCTCGGGGCCGCCTGGCCGGGTAACCAGCGGCGTGGGCGGCGGTCGCCATGCCTACCAGGCCAAACACGGACTCAGGGAAAACGTCGAAGAAGTCTTCGTCCGGCGGGTCTCGACGGCGCTGGCCAAAGACGCCCGGGCCAGTGGTGGCGCCCCGATTCTGCTGATCGCTGCACCGAGATTGCTGGGCAGTTACCGCAAGCAGATCCCGGTCAATGTGCGGGATCTGGTCGTCATGGAAATCAGGCTGGATCTGGGCAAGCTCACCGATGGCGAATTGTCCAGCCGCGTTCGGGCCGCGCTCAGGGACTTGCCCTTCTCGGTGACGGCGCGCTTTCGCAGTTGACAGGGTGGACGACAGGCGATTCGATGCGCATCATGATCGGCGGTAACCACCGCCGAGGAACGAATGCAAATGGCACGACCCAAGATCAGTGATCATTTCGAGTCCGAGCGTATGTCGACCAGCCACAGCGGAAACCCGGCTGCAGCGTCAGATGATCGCAATGCCGTGATCGCCGTGATTCATGCCACCGCCGAGGCCTGGAATTCGCAGAACTTTGCCAGCGTGCTGGATCTTTGGGATCCGGCCGAGCCCACGCCTTTCTATCTCGCCGAGGAGCAGGACGACTGGTTCGTTGGCTGGGAGCGTCTGCGTGGCTATCTGGCGCCTGCCAGGCCCAGTCCGGCCGTGCAGGGAATTCGCGAGGAAATGCGCGAGATCCACGTCAAGTTCCCGGTACCGGACCTCGCAATCGTGGCATGGTGGATGCACTTCGAAATGAAGATCATCGGCCGCAAGCCCATTGGCGAGGAAGTGCGCGTCAGTGCCGTCCTGCGCCGCACGGCCGAGGGCTGGCGTTACATACACTGGGCCGAATCACCCATGACGGCCTCGATGTATCTGACAAGACTGATGGAGCGTGATGTCGATGCGGAGAAGTTCCAGCCCTGCCATGAACGCGCAATGCAGCGATGGAAGTAAGGATGTATTGCGGGTGTGTGGTTTTTGAAGATGGCTGATCCGGCCGATGAAGGCAGCGTGCTTCAGCGTGCCATAGCAGAGCGTGCGCGGGAATTTGCCGCCGACAATCGACGGCAAAGACCGGGGCGCTACTGGCAGTATGGAGTCAGCCTGGCGGCTGCACTGCTGGTCGTCGGTCTGGTGTTCCTGGGCTTCGATACCTTTCTCGCCAGCATGCAGAAGCTGCTCGCCATCATGGCGGCCGATCCGGCGCCGACAGAGCCCATGCCGGTATTCATCGTCCCCCAGCCTCCAAGCCCGCCCTGAGGACGCTTCCGGCAGGCCGGCTGCCTGCACGCAACTGGCACTGTACAATCCCGCACCACTTCCACCGCCCAGGCAAGGAGATCTCCATGACCATCAAAGTCGGCGACCGTGTACCCGAGGGCAAGTTTGCCGTCATGACCAATGGCGCGCCCGGATCGATCAGCACGCAAGAGCTGTTTGGTGGCAAAAAAGTGGTGTTTTTCTCCGTGCCGGGGGCGTTCACGCCCACCTGCTCCAACAGCCATCTGCCCGGTTACGTCAAGAACGCGGCCGAGATCAAGGCCAAAGGCGTGGCGACGATTGCCTGCATGTCGGTCAACGACGTGTTCGTGATGGACGCATGGGGCAAGGACCGCGGTGTCGGCGACAGGATCCTGATGCTCGCGGACGGCAATGCGGAGTACACCCGTGCGCTGGGCCTCGAACTGGATGGCAGCGGCTTCGGCCTCGGGACACGCAGTCAGCGTTTCTCGATGGTCGTCGACGACGGTGTGGTCACCGAGCTCAACGTCGAGGCACCGCGCGAGTTCAAGGTAAGCACGGCCGAGTGCGTGCTCAAGCAACTCTGATAACAATCCAGACCGGGAACTGAACCATGGAAGAGATGCAGGTCGTCCAGACGCTGCCGTTTGCCTATGCCACCCTGAAGTTCGTGCACATACTGCTGTTCGTGTACTGGCTCGGCGGCGATGCGGGGGTGTTCTACTCCAGTACATTCGTCATCAACGACAAACTGTCGCGCGACGCACGACTGACCGCCTTCAAGATCTTCATCAATCTCGACATGCTGCCGCGCTACTGCATGGCGCTGATGCTGACGGTCGGCGGTATCCTCGCCGAGTTCGTCGGCTACGAGCATCCGCTGTGGCAGACGATCGCGATCGTGGCGCTCGGCCCGATCTGGGTCTGGGTGGTGCACACGGTGCATGCGAAGGAGGGTACCGACTTCGGGCGGATGCTCGCCAAGGGCGACTACTGGTTCCGTTTCTTGATGATCTTCGGTTTGCTCGGATCGGTGATCTATCACTGGATCACCGGGCCATTGCAGGAGTTCCCCTGGCTGGCGGCCAAGCTGACGATTTTCGCTTTCCTGATCTTCTGCGGCTTCATGATCCGGCGCAAATTGCCACCCTTCATCGAGGGCTTCAGGACGCTGGCCTCGAAGGGCGCCACGCCGGACAGCGACAAACTGATGCATGACGGCATCATGGCGTGCCGGCCCTATGTCTGGGCGATCTGGATCGGTGTCGCGCTGTCGGCCTGGCTGGGTATCTGGAAGCCGGGCATGGGCGGCTGATCATAGCCGACCGTTTGGCCTATACTTTTTCGCCTGAGCTCACTTTTCCGGGGAAACGATCATGCCACTGCTGCCGATGCGCGTACTGCTCGACCATGCCGCCGAACATGACTATGGCGTGGGTGCCTTCAACGTCAACAACATGGAGCAGATCCAGGCCATCATGATGGCGGCCACCGAGACCAACAGCCCGGTCATCGTCCAGGCCAGCCGCGGAGCACGGTCCTTCACCAACGACAATTACCTGCGCCACCTGATGCTGGCGGCCTCCGAGCTGAACCCGAACATCCCGATCGCCATGCACCAGGATCACGGCAACAGCCCGGCGACCTGCTTCAGTGCGATCGACCAGGGCTTCACGTCGGTGATGATGGATGGTTCGCTGCAGGAAGATGGCAAGACCCCGGCCACCTACGAATACAACGTCAAGGTGACCCGCGAGGTCGTCAAGCGGGCGCACGCATTGGGTGTCACCGTGGAGGCCGAGATCGGCTGCCTGGGCGGCATCGAGGATGGGCACGGGGCAGGCCTGAGCGGCGACGAGGCGCTGGCGCACCTCACTGATCCGGATGAGGCCGAGCGTTTTGTGGCAGACACCGGTTGCGATGCGCTGGCCGTGGCCATCGGCACCAGTCACGGTGCCTACAAGTTCACCCGCAAGCCTTCCGGTGACGTGCTCAAGATGGACCTGATCGAGGAAATCCACCGCCGGCTGCCGAATACGCACCTGGTGATGCACGGTTCCAGCAGCGTGCCGCGCGAACTGGTCGACCTCATCAACAAGTACGGCGGCAAAATGAAGGAAAGCTACGGCGTGCCGGTCGAGGCGATCCAGAAGGGCATCAAGCACGGTGTGCGCAAGATCAATGTGGATACTGACAATCGCCTGGCAATGACCGGTGCAGTGCGCAAGCTGCTCGCTGAATCGCCGGACAAGTTCGACCCGCGTGACTACATGAAGCCAGCCCGCGAAGCGATGGCGCAGGTGGTCAAGGAGCGGATGATCGCCTTCGGCCAGGCCGGCTGGGCCGACAAGGTGCCGAAGATCAGCCTTGAGGACATGGCCAAACGTTATCGTTGATTGTCCTGCAACCAGCCGGGCTGATGGCAGGCAACAACGATTGGCCCTCAGCGCAGTTGCTGGTTGATTTCCCCGATTACCGCAAACAGGTCGCCGACCAGACCGATGTCGGCCACTTCGAAGATCGGCGCTTCGGGATCCTTGTTGATGGCCACGATGGTGCCGGCATCCTTGATGCCGGTGATGTGCTGGATCGCGCCTGAAATGCCGAAGGCCAGATAGAAATCCGGTGCGATGATCTTGCCGGTCTGGCCGACCTGCATCTCGTTGGGCACAAAGCCGGCATCAACGGCAGCGCGTGAAGCGCCGACTGCCGCACCCATGCGATCGGCCAGCGCATAGAGTTGCCCGAAGTTTTCTGCACTGCCGACGCCGCGGCCACCCGATATCACGATCTTTGCGCTCTGCAGGTCGGGCCGCTCGCTGGAACCGGACTGCAGCTCGACAAATCGCGTGTGCGTGGGGATTTCTGCGCTGACACTGATGGTTTCGACTGGTGCACCGGCACCATTGTCGAGCGGCTTGAAGGAGGCGCTGCGCACCGTGCCGATCAGCGTCTGGGCTTCCGGAACCTCGACCGTGACGATCGCATTGCCAGCGTAGATGGGACGCTTGAAGCTGCGCGGGCCGAGCACCGCCATGATGTCGCTGACCTGGGCGACACCGAGCAGCGCAGCCACCCGGGGCAGCAGATCCCGCCCGAAGGTGGTGGATGGCGCCAAAATGCAGTCGTAGCCGGCTGCCAGTGCAAGGATCTGCGGTGCGAGCACCGCGGCCAGTGCGCCGCTGCCGGCCTGTTCGACCAGCAGCACGCGCTTCACGCCGCCGAGTTCCGCCGCTTCTGCGGCGACCGCCGTGCCGGCTGCGGCGAATATCACCACATCGGCACCGGTGGCTTCGATCTGCTGTGCACAGTTCAGGCAGCGTGCCGTGCTTTGCTGGATGTGCTGCCCGTCGTGTTCGCCGATGACGAGGATCCTGCTCATGCCGACAACCCCCGTTCGCGCAGCGCAGCCAGCAGGGCAGGGACGTCCTTCACCAGGATGCCCTTGCCACGCGGTGCGGGCGCTTCGTGCCTGAGAGTACGCAGTTTGACGCTGGTATCGGCGCCAAGACTCTCGAGCGTGACAGTCTCGATCGGTTTTTTCTTGGCCTTCATGATGTCCGGCAGTTTGACGTAACGGGGCTCGTTGAGACGCAGGTCGGTAGTGATGACCGCAGGCAGATCGACCTCGATGACCTCGAGTCCTGCATCGACTTCGCGCGTAACGCGCGCGGCCTGGCCGGCGATATCGATCTTCGAGGCGAAAGTGGCTTGCGGACGGCCCCACAGCGCCGCCAGCATCTGGCCGGTCTGGCTGCAGTCGTCATCGATGGCCTGTTTGCCCATCAGCACCAGTTCCGGCTGTTCCCGCGCGATGATCTTCAGCAGGCTGCGGGCTGCACCCAGCGGCTCCAGTTCCACATTTGTCTGCACGAGGATGGCGCGGTCGGCACCCATGGCCAGGGCCGTGCGCAACTGCTGCTGGCAATCATCCGGCC
>JAUPLK010000107.1 GCA_030836925.1 Pseudomonadota bacterium | reverse complement strand
CCGGCACGCCGCTGGCGCATCGGCCTGCTCGACCCCCGCACACGGCAGGTTTACGCTGCGCTGGAACTCGCTGCGGGTGAGGGGGTTTCAACCTCGGGCGACTACGAACGTTCCTATGCCGACGGCGGGCATCGCTATCACCACGTCCTGGATCCGCGCAGCGGGGCGCCAACCACCGGGACGGCCAGCGTGACGGTGATCGCCAACGATGCGGAACTCGCCGATATATCCTCCACCGCACTCATGGTCGGCGGCCCCGACCGGTTTGTACGGCTGGTCAAAAGCCTGGGGCTCGATTACGCGTTGCTGGTCAGCACAACGGGCGAACTGCAGATGACGCCGGCCATGCGCGAACGCCTCGAGGCTTCCAACGGCGGCCGCCTGCCCGAGCTCAGCTGGCGGGGTGAGCGGCCCTGAACGGCAGAAATGGGCCGCAGAAGTGGGCGGCAGAAGTGTGACGCGGCGCCAATTGCCGGCTGGCGCGTGCGTATAATCACCAATCAACCCGTCGGGCACCGGGGACACTGTCGATCTGGAAATGCAGGCTGTGCATGATCAAGCCGGAAGCCGTGGCCAGACTGCCTGGTCAGCCGCCGCTGCGCGCGACCGTTTGTCCTCCACCACCTTTCTCGCCGCGCTCTTTCACGGCATCCTGATCCTCGGCATCACCTTCAGCGCGCCGGCCCTGAAACAGGAAGACATGGGCAGCTCGATGGACGTGGTGCTCGTGACCAGCGAGCAGTCCGACCGGATCGCACCTGAAAATGCCGTGCTATTGGCACAGCAGAATCTCGCCGGCGCCGGCAATGCCGCAGCCGACGCGGTGGTGCGCACCTCACCAGGCCAGAGCCTGCCGGGCGACCAGCTGGGCCCGGTACAGGAAGGCGGCGAAACCAGCGTCCAGCGCGGTGCCATTCAGCCGTTCCGGGACGCCCCACCCGTGCTGCTCAGCCAGGATTCCTTACGGCAGGTGCCCGACGTTGGCGACCCGGAACGTGCACCGCAGGCCCGGCAGACCATGCTGCCGGCCGACAGCAGTTCCGCTGACATTCTCGCCCGCTTCGACACGCAGACCGCGATTCCCGATGCGCAACCGCGTGAACTGCTGATCAGCGCGAACACCCGCGAGTCGCGCATCGCCAGTTACCTCGGCATCTGGAAGCGCAAGGTCGAGGCCGTCGGTACCCGGCACTTTCCCTTCGAGACACGGGACTTCAGCAACGACAGTTCGCCGGTCCTTGAAGTCGCGATCAATGCCGATGGCGGGCTGCGTGAAGTGGTGCTGCGCACCTCCTCCGGCCAGCCTGACCTGGACCAGGCCGCCATGGACATCCTGCGCATGGCGGCACCCTTTGAGCCCTTCCCGGAAGCATTGCGCAATGATTACGACGTACTGCGCTTTGCCTACGAATGGCGATTCTCCGATGGCGCATCGCGGGTCGGCGCCCGCACTGCCGCAAGCTGGTAGGCACCCGGCTCCGGCTCTTGTCGACGGCCGGCAGTGCGCTGATACTGAAGGCATGCCCGATACTTCATATCTCACCGGCCACCTGCTGATCGCGATGCCTGCCATGCAGGATCCGAACTTCCATCGCACCGTCACTTACATCTGCGAGCACAGCGACCAGGGCGCGCTGGGCATCGTCATCAACCGGCCGCTGGATCTGGATCTGGGCAGCGTGTTCGAACAGCTGTCGCTGAACCCCTCAGACCCGTCGCTCGCGCAACAGCCGGTCCTGCAGGGTGGCCCGGTGCACCAGGAGCGCGGCTTCGTGCTGCACCAGGCCGAGGACACGGCTGCACAGGACTTCGATGCCACGCTGTCCGTGACCGACGCGATCCGTGTCACGACCTCCCAGGACATCCTGACGGCGATGGCAAGCGGCAGAGGTCCGCGACGGGTGGTCGTCGCCCTCGGCTATGCCGGCTGGGGACCCGGGCAACTTGAACAGGAGATGGCCCAGAACGCCTGGCTCAGCGTGCCGGCCGTGCCGCGCATCATCTTCGATACGCCCTTCGAGCAGCGCTGGCAGCAATCGGCACGCCTGCTGGGCATCGACATGAGCACGCTCAGCTCGCAGGCCGGGCATGCCTGAGTTGCACCTTCTGCGCCGACCACAGCCGTGAACGGCTCCTCGGCAACCGCACTCGTCTTTGATCACGGCGGGCGGCGTATCGGCATCGCGCTCGCCAGTCGCAACCCCCGACTCGCCTCACCATTGACGACGCTTGCCGCACGCAGCGGTGTGCCCGACTGGCCAGATGTCGAAAAGCTGATCCGCGAGTGGTGCCCGGGGTGCCTGGTGGTCGGCGTCCCCTATAATGAGCCGGGTCGGCGGATCAGCAGTGGCGGCAACAATGAAGCGACCGACAGTGAATCCGCGGCAGAGCGCTTTGCTGCCGAGCTGGAAAGCCGCTACCCGATGCCCGTGATCCGCGTGGACGAACGGCTGAGCTCTGCAGAGGCCGAGTACCGGCTGCGCGACCAGCGCCGCGCCGGCATCCGGCAGCGCAAGGTACGCAGTGCTGATGTCGATGCCGTGGCCGCCTGCGTGATTGCCGAAAGCTGGCTGGATCAGCCCGCTCCCGCGAACTGAATACGGACAAGCCGAGAACCATGAACCGACCGCACCGCGGGACCATCCACTGCATCGACGCCCGCGTCATCGATCAGCAAGCGTGGCCCGACCGGCAGTTCATCATCCGCCTGCACGCCCCGGCTTGTGCGCGCAGCGCGAAACCCGGCACTTTCGTGCACGTCCGCTGCAACCCGGACATCCCGATGCGCCGGCCGCTGTCGATCATGCGGGTCAGCGCCAGCGAGGGCTGGATCGAAGTGCTTTACAAGGTGGTCGGCCACGGCCTGATTGCGCTGAGCCGGGCCGAACCCGGTGAGCTCGTGAACCTGCTGGGCCCGGTCGGGCGCGGCTTCCGGCCGGATCCGGCACGCCCGCAGGCGGTGCTGATCGGTGGCGGTGTCGGCATTCCGCCGCTGGTTTTCCTGGCAGCGACGCTGGCCCCGCTGCCTGCCGCAGTGGCCTTTCTCGGTTCCGAAAGCCCGTTTCCCTTTGCGGCCACGACCGCGCAGCTGCCACTGCCCGGCACGCCGGCCAGCGCCAGTGCCTGCATGCCGCAGCTTGAAGCGCTGGGCATCGCCTCGCGACTGGCCAGCAAGGCCGGACTGCCTGGCAGCTATCCGGGCTATGTCACCGATCTCGCCCGCAGCTGGCTGGCAACGCGCAGTGCCGCGGATCTCTCGGCCATGACCATCTATGCCTGCGGCCCGACACCGATGCTGCGCGCCGTACAGCAACTCGCGACCAGCTTCAGCCTGCCCACGCAGCTATGCATGGAAGAATTCATGGCTTGCGCAGTGGGCGGATGCGCCGGCTGCGTGGTACCCGTGATGATCGACGGCCAGCGCCAGATGAAGCGCGTGTGTGTCGACGGACCGGTATTCGACGGCGCCACCCTCTACGCAAAATGAATCTGCGCCTCGAGGTTCGAACGCGAATCCGCGTTGGCCAGCGCCTCTTCCATTGAAATCTTGCCGTCCTTGTAGAGCTTGAGCAGCGCCTGATCGAAGGACTGCATGCCCTGCTCGGTACTGTCCGCAAACGATTCCTTGACCTTGCTGATGTCACCGCGCTGCACCAGTTCGGCAATACGCGGGGTATTGAGCATGACCTCGACGGCCGCAACGCGCTGGCCCTCGGTGCCACGCACCAGCCGCTGCGAAATGATCGCCCGCAGGTACTGCGAGAGATCCATGAACACCTGTGCATGCTGCTCTTCCGGAAACAGGTTGATCATCCGGTCCAGCGTCTCGGGTGCATTGTTCGAGTGAATGGTGGCGACAGCCAGATGACCGGTGCCAGCCAGGTCGATCGCCGCCTGCATGGTCTCCCTGTCACGCACCTCGCCGATCAGGATCACGTCCGGCGCTTCGCGCATCGCGCTCTTCAGCGCCCGCGCATAGGACTTCGTGTCCACACCGACCTCGCGCTGGTTGATGATGGACTTCTTGTTGGTGTGCAGGTACTCGATCGGATCTTCGATGGTGATGATGTGCGATGCCGTCTTCTCGTTGCGATAGTTGATCATGCCGGCCAGCGTGGTCGACTTGCCCGACCCGGTGGCACCGACCATCAAGACCAGCCCGCGCCGGAACATGATCAGGTCCTTGAGGATTGGCGGCATGCCGAGCACGTCGAGATCAGGCAGGTCGTGGGTGATGTAGCGCATGACAATCGCCACGTTGCTGCGCTGATGAAAGATATTGACGCGGAACCGGCCGAGACCGGGCTTGGAAATCGCGAAGTCGATCTCCAGCTCGCGGTTGAATTCCTCGAGCTGGTCACCGGTCATCAATTCCATCGCCGCCTGCCGCACCATCTGCGGCGTCAGTTCAAGCTTGTTGACCGGCATGATCTTGCCGTCGATCTTGATCTTGACCGGCGCGAAGCAGGTGAGAAACAGGTCGGAAGCCCGTTTCTCCACCATCAGGTTGAAGAGCGGCTGAACGTTCATGATCGCGGTCCGGTACCCTAGTAACGGCGGGCCTTTTCCTGCTCCTCCATGACTTGCAGGCCACCTGAGTCATCGACTGCAGTGGGCTTGTCGCGCTTGCTCTCGAGCTTGATGCGCAGACGCAGCTCGTTCTTCGAATCGGCGTTGCGGATCGCCTCCTCGTAGGAAATCTTGCCGTTCTCGTAGAGCTGGAACAGATCCTGGTCGAAGGTCTGCATGCCGATGCGGGTGGACTTGGCCATGATCTCCTTGATGCGCGTGACCTCGCCCTTGAAGATCAGGTCGGAAATCAGCGGCGACTGCAGCATCACCTCCATCGCCGCAATGCGCCCGACGCCGGTCTGACGCGGGATCAGGCGCTGCGAGATCAGCCCCTTGATGTTCAGCGACAGGTCCATCAGCACCTGCTGGCGCTTTTCCTCGGGGAAAAAGTTGATGATGCGGTCGAGCGCCTGGTTGGCGCTGTTGGCGTGCAGGGTCGCGAGGCACAGGTGGCCGGTTTCGGCAAACTGGATGCCGTACTCCATGGTTTCACGCTCGCGGATCTCGCCGATCATGATCACGTCCGGCGCCTGGCGCAGGGTGTTCTTCAGTGCGGCGTGCCAGTTCTCGGTATCCACACCCACCTCGCGCTGCGTGACGACGCAGCGGCCGTGCGGATGCAGGTACTCGACAGGGTCCTCGATGGTGACGATGTGTCCACGCGTGTTCATGTTGCGATGGTGAACCATCGCCGCAAGCGTCGTTGACTTGCCCGAACCGGTCGCACCAACCACGATCACCAGGCCGCGCTTGGTCAGCGCGATCTCCTGCATGATGGGCGGCAGCTCCAGTTCCTCGAGCGTCGGAATTTTCGTGACGATCCGGCGCAGCACCGCACCCACTCCGCCGCGCTGTATGAAGGCGCTGACGCGGAAGCGGCCGATGCCCTGCGGGCCGATCGCGAAGTTGCATTCCTTGGTGGCGTCGAAATCACGGGCCTGCCGGTCGTTCATGATCGAGCGCACGATGATGGCGCTGTCGTCGCCGCTCAACGGCTGCTCGGCAGCGCGGTGAATCTCGCCATCGATCTTGATGGCCGGCGGGAAGCCGGTGGTGATGAAGAGGTCGGAGCCGTTCTTGTCGACCATCTTTTTCAGGAGGCCGTGTACCAGCTTCGTCGCCTGATCGCGTTCCATTGCCGAAACTCCTTGCCGAACAGCTTCCGTTCCGGAGAACTAGAAGGCGTCCTTGTTCTGTGCCTTGAAGCGGGCCTCTTCCTTGGTGATCACGCCCTTGGACAGCAGATCCTGCAGACACTGATCAAGGGTCTGCATGCCCTCCTTGATGCCGGTCTGGATCGCCGAATACATCTGCGCGACCTTGCCCTCGCGGATCAGGTTGCGGATCGCCGGCGTGCCAATCATGATTTCGTGCGCGGCAATCCGGCCACCGCCAACCCGTTTCAGCAGCGCCTGGGAAATGACCGCCCGCAAGGACTCTGAAAGCATCGCGCGGACCATTTCCTTTTCCTGGGCGGGAAACACGTCGATCACG
>JAUPLK010000010.1 GCA_030836925.1 Pseudomonadota bacterium | reverse complement strand
GAACATGGATAGAGACCATGTCTGGAATCTGACCGCGCCGATCAGAGCCTGCTGAACGCGGGCGGCGTGTACTCTTGCCCTGGCGCAGCAATGCGATGAGCTGGCGGCGCAACTCACCGCGTGGGTATGCATAGATGGCGGTATAGATGCTCTCGTGCGAGGCATGCATGCTTGGCTCTTGGGGATACATGCGCTGGAGTGTGCGTGCAATCTGCTGGGGCGACCACAGCCAGCACAGCATGGTGGTGACAAGCATCCACAACGCCCCGGAGCTGTGCAGCTTGGGGCATGGCCTGGCCTGAATGCGACGCTGCTGGCACAGGCGCTGCGCAGGCGCGCTGGCGTAACTGCCATTGCAGGCGTTGCGCCGCAACTCACGGCTGATGGTGCTTGGGCTGCGGCCTTGAAGGCGGGCTATGGCCCTGATGCTCCAGCCCTGCTGGCGCAGCGATGCCAACGTCACTCTGTCTTCTGGCTGCAAGTGTTCGTATCTCGTTCTCATTTGCGTACATTACCCTCGGTGAGGGTGTTGCACTTCAGATTTGAGACCGCCTAGTTATTTCTCTGCTCAGTAGGTAACAATAGACCGCCGACCGGTTCCTTCCAGAACTTTTTGAATTTGTTGTGACTCCTTGACATTCGTAGCACACCAAATGGCAAAGTGTTCGCAATTATTGAACAACAGCGAATAGCGATCTTCTCCGAGTTTGCTGCGCGCTCTCGATACAATTTCATTTGCGGAGTATCGCTTGTAATCTATTTTGCGCAGCAGATCGAATATCGAAGGCCCTTTGAGAATGTCGGGGGCCATTATTGAACGAGCGCCGATGCCGACGGATTTTGTGGCCTTACCAGCTTCATCTGGAAAGTTCAGAATGAAAAAATCCGACGCACCACGCATGAAACGTTCAAATGTCGTCGCCATGATCTTGTTATCGCCAACATCGCTATTTGGCGAAGTGTAATGAATCACCTCGCTGTTTGAGACATATACTCCGTAATGTTCATATCCGGTTCGGGCCACGCCGATTACATCCCCACGCTGGACCTTCCTTGGAGAATCATCATCGTCATCGTCGCTGAAGATAGATGTGGCCAAATCGATCAGTGGATTTCCAAATATTCCAAACATTCAAGACTCCTATTGACTAGGTGAGGGATGCCTTTCGTGTCGCCCAACGTTTGACTTGAGCGGCAGGCGACCGGCGCAGCCGGTTGACTGTCCGCTCGAAGGAAGGGTTGGACGTCGCCGGATGTTGCACAGAACTACGCCAGGCTGCTCAACTCTTAAGCTTTCCCGGCCAGACTCGGTTCCAGCATACAACTGACTTTTCGAACTCAACTTCGCTCATCGGTCGAAAGACGTTCCCGCACTCTTCCTTGGTTGATCGCAACTTTGCCAAGTACTGAAGTTTCGTCATGCCAAGACGTGTAGCTTCTAAGCCAGCAGCGTGCTCTGCGCTAACTGGGTCTTCAAAGCCCAGCCCGTAAGATTCCAACTCCGACAAAGTAAGGCTCTTCATGTCTTCAGGCGGAATGCGCATCATGTCGTCGTAGAGTCTCTCGGAAACATTCATTTCGCGCAGATACGCCTTCACGTCTCTTTCCAACTTCCTGTACCTATCACCTGTCTCCCGGATAGAAGTCGCGGAGCTAAGGTAGTAGGGCCGATGTATCGCCACCTCTCCATAAGGCGCTCGCTCAACACCAGCCGCATAAAGCAGGACACAAGCACTCTTGCAGCCAGGCGGCACCGTGATCACTGTCATCTGCGCCTTGCGAATGGACCTGCCAAGAGCCATTGCGGCTTTGATATCTCCGCCCGGAGAGCTGATTCTCAATGTCCGACAGAGGCCTGATCGAACATGCCTAGCAAAGTTCACGGCGTTCTTCTGCGTAATCTCCGCTTTCCAGTGACACTCTCCGCCCGATTCTTGTGCAAGAGCGGCTACTGACAACGCCCCTAGCAACGCCGGGATCAGGACTTGCGGTACCCAGCACCAAACTTTCATGGGTAAGCGGATTAAATGGTTGATCTTACCTTTGCATGAGAGTGAGACAGACCGGCATCTCATCGGATTATCTGGTTGATGCTTCACCTACTGCTGGTGCATGTTTCCTTCGCTAATTCCAGCAAGAACCCCACACGCCTCAACTTCCCGGTCATCGTTGCAACTCGCTCTCAGTGAAACGAGTTGTTTCTCAAGCGCTTGCAGAGCGGTTATCTGCGACCGCACATGAGAGATGTGATCATCGAGCAAGGCGTTGACGGCGGTACAAGGCTGATGAGGGTCGTCCTGATAGCTCTGTAGTTCGTGAATCTCAGCCAGTGACAGGCCCAGGATTCTGCAGCGACGGATGAAGGCCAGCCCCTCACCATGCTTCTCGGTATAGACACGGTAACCGTTGTCCTGCCGATCAGGCGGCGGCAACAAGCCCTGCTGTTCATAGAAGCGGATCGTCTGTGTTTCGACCCCTACCAACTGCGCCAACTGACCAATGCGCATCAGCCTCCTCCCCAACGGATTCTTTACTCTATTGACCTTATAGTAGCTTTATAGTTTTAAATGGCACCACAACATTGTTCAAGTGGAGTCGTATCATGAGCAAATCCTGTGGTGGCGCCTGTGGCGGTGATGCAACGTCCGCAGCGGATACCGATATACAGGCCTCCTCCGAGGCGCCAGGGAGATGGGTCAGTGTTTATGCCGTGCCGAAGATGGACTGTCCATCAGAAGAGCGCATGATTCGCCTGGCCCTGAACGGCGTTGAGGGGATTCGGGCACTGTCCTTCGACTTGTCGAACCGCCGGCTGAAGGTCGTGCATGACGGCGAGGTCGAGCCCGTCACCTCGAAACTGAAGACCTTGGGGCTAGGCGCCTCGCTTCAGGAAACCGTCGCTGCAAATCCGGAGACCATCAAGGCCGCCGAGTTTTCGGCAGCTTCTGCTAAGCAAGAATCCGGGACCCTGCGCTGGTTGCTCGGCATCAATGCACTTCTGTTCGTGGTGGAAATGACTGCCGGTCTGATCGCCCGGTCCACCGGCCTGATTGGAGAATCCCTGGACAATTTTGCCGATGCGGCGGTGTACGGGCTTGCCCTTTATGCGGTTGGACATAGCGTGAAAATGCAGGTACGTGCCGCGCATCTTGCTGGTGTACTGCAACTGATCTTGGCTGTGGGCGTACTCATAGAGGTGGTGAGACGCTTTGTATTCGGTAGTGAGCCTGAATCGCTGGTGATGATGGCTATCGCATTCGTCGCATTGATTGCCAATACCAGTTGTCTGCTGCTCATATCCAAACATCGGGAGGGCGGGGCGCACATGAAGGCAAGCTGGATATTCTCGGCCAACGACGTGGTGATCAACCTGGGGGTCATCACCGCCGGCGCTCTGGTCGCGTGGACCGGGTCCAATTATCCGGATCTGATTATCGGTGTGTATTCCAGTGATGCTGACACCTATTTCCAGCGATTGTGACCCACTCGCGCTGGAGGTTCTGGCCCACCTATTCCAGCGATGGTGATCCACCGCGCTGATGATTGTGACTCACCCTGCAGCCCCATAGTGACGCCCAGACACTGTCTAATAGTGGATGCTGGAACGACGCCAGTGAGTTCACTAGTGGGCTTCCAGCGAGCTGGCTGACTTGCCAATTCGGTTCTTACGTTTGATGACTGGAAGCCCCTTTCAGGAAAAACTGCTCAATGAGCACGGTCATACCTGAGCGAGCCACGCGGCCACGGCGCTCTGCATCCACAAGGCCGAAGATTAGCGATGCGAAAATTTCGGTAAGCACCGGTGCCGCGATATCAATCCGGAATACCCCCTCTCGCTGTCCACGTAAAAAGAATCCATCCAGGGCGTCTGAGTAGGGCAGCCAACGGTTGCCGCCAGCATTTAAGTCGTGTGTGTCCGGTCGCCATTGGAATGCCAGGAAAGCCAGCAATTCACGATGGGTCAGATGATCGTCGATAAGACAATGCAATGCTTCCAGAGGCGCAGCTTCAGCAAGGTCGGCGTCGGCGATGACGCGGTTGATGACCACGGAGCCGTGATTCAGCAGGATCTCGATGAGATTGTCGCGGGTGCCACAAAACCTGTTCAGCGTGGCCTTGCTGACTCCCGCGGCCTGGGCAATCTCTTTGAACGTCGCCCGGGGGTGATCAACGATGGCTATTGCCAAGGCTTTCAACTGCCGTTCGTCCGCAGCAGGTAAATCCATTGGTTGCTCTTCATCAGTAGGTGCGTGCAGGCATTCTGCATAAAACGCTCATTTTCTCAACGAGAATACCAATCTTGCTCACAAAAATATCAAATGAGTCAATATTGACTCATTTGATGCTGTTGATTGATCATGCGCGACTTCAAATATGGACTGGCTCTCCGCCTTGGGTGAGATATGAACAATTTCCGCGAGTGGATTACTTTTTCGGTGATCTCTCTAGTAATCACTATGACTTTGGCCGGGTGCGACCAGCCAGCCGAGCAATGGGGTGAAGCCCCACCGCGCGAAGTTGATGTCCTCGCGGTGAAGACCGAACCATTTACCGTAATCGCCGAGCTGCCTGGCCGCATCGAACCGGTGCGTGTGGCGGAGGTTCGTGCGCGTGTTGCCGGCATCGTACTCAGCCGCAAGTTTGAGGAAGGCGCGGACGTCAAGGCGGGCGACGTGTTGTTTCTGATCGATCCCGCACCTTTCAAAGCAGCCCTGTCCCGCGCCGAAGGGCAACTGGCGCAGGCCGATGCGCAGCTGTTCCAGACTCAGGCTACGGTCCACCGTTACGAGCCGCTGGTGAAAATCGACGCGGTTAGCCGGCAGGATTTCGACGTGGCGACCGCCGCACTGCAAAGCGCCAAGGCAGCTAAGCGCTCGGCGCAGGCCGACTTAGAAACCGCACGCCTGGACCTCGGTTATGCGACGGTCCGCGCCCCGATCGCCGGGCGTATCGGCCGTGCCCAAGTGACCGAAGGTGCCTTGGTTGGCCAGGGTGAATCGACCCTACTTGCGCGCATCCAGCAACTGGACCCGGTCTACGCCGACTTCACCCAGCCGGCCGCCGATGCCCTGCGTCTTCGTGCTGCCATCGCCGAAGGAAAGGTTTCTGGTGACGACGGTAAGGCGCTGAGCCTGAGTGTCGACGGCACATCTATCGAAAGCCGTGGCACCTTGCTGTTCACCGATGTAACGGTGGATCGCAGCACCGGCCAGATCGCTCTGCGCGGGCGTTTCGATAACCCGCAAGGCGTGCTGTTACCGGGCATGTATGTGCGCGTACGCACACCACAAGGTAATAGCGACGCCATTCTGGTTCCGCAGCGCGCAGTACTGCGTGCCACGGATGGCCAGGCCAGCGTGATGGTGCTTGGGGCCGAGAACATCGTCGAGGCGCGCCCGGTCACCACGGGCGTCATGCAGGGTGCGCGCTGGCAGATCACCGACGGGCTGAAGGGCGGTGACAAGGTCATCGTCAGCTCGCTGGCTGCGATTCAGCCAGGCGTTACCGTTGTGCCACGCCAGGAAGGTGCACAAGCGCCTGCGGCTGCCTCCCAACCCCAGGCGCAGTAAGCCGGAGAAACCTCATGTCGCTGTTTTTTATCAGGCGTCCCAACTTTGCCTGGGTGGTCGCGTTGTTCATCTCGATGGCCGGTTTGCTGGCCATGCCCTTTCTGCCTGTGGCGCAGTACCCCAGCGTGGCTCCGCCGCAGATCACCATCTCTGCGACCTACCCGGGTGCTTCGGCGCAGGTGCTGACCGACTCGGTGACTGGTGTCATCGAGGAGGAGCTCAACGGCGCAAAGAACCTGCTGTACTTCGAGTCCAGCAGCAACGCCAACGGCATTGCTGAAATCACCGTGACCTTCCAGCCTGGCACCAACCCGGAACTGGCTCAGGTTGAGGTGCAGAACCGCTTGAAGAAAGCGGAGGCGCGTATGCCCCAGGCCGTCCTCACACAGGGCATTCAGACCGAGCAGGCTTCCGCCGGATTTCTGCTGATCTATGCCCTGCGCTACAAAGATGGCGTTAATCACGAAAACACTACGGCGCTGGCCGATTACGCCGTGCGCAACATCAATCCCGAGATCCGTCGACTGCCCGGTGTCGGTAAACTGCAGTTCTTCGACTCCGAAGCGGCCATGCGTGTGTGGATCAACCCGCAGAAGCTGGTGGGTTTTGGCCTGTCGATCGATGACGTCAATAACGCCATTCGCGGGCAGAACGTCCAGGTTCCGGCCGGTGCCTTTGGCAGCACGCCGGGCACTAGCGAACAGGAGCTGACCGCGACGCTGGCGGTCAAGGGCACTTTGGATACGCCTGAGGAATTCGGTCGTATTGTGCTGCGTGCTAACCAGGATGGTTCGAGCGTACTGCTCGGCGATGTCGCGCGCCTGGAAGTCGGTAGCCAGAGTTACAACTTCAGCTCCCGTCAGGACGGCAAACCGGCCGTGGCCGCTGCTGTACAGCTGTCGCCAGGAGCCAATGCCATTCGCACCGCTGAAGCAGTCAAACAGCGCCTGGACGAGTTGTCGGCAAGCCTCCCGGACAACGTCGAGGTCTCTGTTCCCTACGACACCTCGCGCTTCGTCGACGTGGCCATTTCCAAGGTCATCACCACCCTGGTCGAGGCCATGGTGTTGGTATTTCTGGTGATGTTCCTGTTCCTGCAGAACGTGCGTTACACCCTGATTCCCGGCATCGTGGTGCCGGTGTGCCTGGCCGGTACGCTGACCTTCATGTACCTGCTTGGCTTCTCGGTGAACATGATGACCATGTTCGGCATGGTGCTGGCCATCGGCATCCTAGTGGACGATGCCATCGTGGTGGTGGAGAACGTCGAGCGAATCATGGCCGATGAAGGCCTACCGCCAGTGGAGGCAACCATCAAAGCGATGGGGCAGGTTTCCGGGGCGATCATCGGTATCACCCTGGTGCTGTCGGCGGTGTTTCTGCCGCTGGCCTTTATGGCCGGCTCGGTAGGGGTGATCTACCAGCAGTTCTCGCTGTCGCTGGCCGTATCGATCATGTTCTCCGGCTTCCTGGCGCTGACCTTTACCCCGGCGCTGTGCGCCACGCTGCTCAAGCCGATCCCGCAGGGGCATCATGAAAAGCGCGGGTTCTTTGGCGGCTTCAACCGCGTCTTCGGCCGACTGACCCAGCGCTACACCGCGCTCAACAGCAAGCTGGTGCCGCGTGCCGGGCGCTTCATGTTTATCTACCTGGCCATCGTCGTGGTGATGGGTTTCTTCTACCTACGTCTGCCGGAGTCCTTCGTGCCCGCAGAAGACCAGGGCTACATGATCGTCGACGTGCAATTGCCGCCAGGCGCGACCCGCGAGCGCACATCCGAGACGGGCGCGCAGCTGGAAGAGTTCCTCATGTCACGTGAGGCCATGGGCAGTTCCTTCTTGGTCTTGGGCTTCAGCTTCTCGGGCATGGGCGAAAACGCCGCGCTGGCTTTCCCGGTGCTCAAGGATTGGTCCGAGCGTAATTCGGATCAGTCGGTCGAGGCCGAGACAGCAGCCGTGAACGAGCATTTCGCCAACCTCGACGACGGTACCATCATGGCCGTGCCGCCACCGCCAATCGAAGGCCTAGGTAACTCCGGCGGTTTCGCCCTGCGTCTGCAGGATCGCGGCAGCTTGGGCCGTGAAGCCTTACTGGCTGCTCGCGACGAGTTGCTGGGCCAGGTCAACGGCAATCCGAAATTCCTCTACGCCATGATGGAAGGCCTGGCTGAAGCGCCACAACTGCGCCTGGTCATCGATCGCGAGCAGGCGCGCGCCCAGGGCGTGAGCTTCGAGTCGATCAGCACCGCTCTGTCCACGGCGTTTGGCTCCACGGTGATCAACGATTACTCGAATGCTGGTCGTCAACAGCGCGTGGTGGTGCAGGCAGAGCAAGGTGAGCGCATGACCCCGGAGAGCGTGCTCAAACTTCACGTGCCCAACGATAGCGGTGGTCTGGTACCCCTGAGTGCCTTCGTCACCACGAAGTGGGAAGAGGGTCCGGTACAGATGTCTCGCTACAACGGCTACCCGTCGATCCGTATCACCGGCGACGCCGCTCCGGGTGTAAGTACCGGCGAGGCCATGGCTGAGCTGGAGCGCATTATTGGCGAGCTGCCGGCCGGCATCGGCTACGAATGGACGGGCCTGTCCTATCAGGAGCGGGTCGCCAGTGGTCAGGCGCTGATGCTGTTCGCACTGGCTATCGTCGTCGTGTTCCTATTGCTGGTCGCCCTCTACGAGAGCTGGGCAATTCCACTGACGGTGATGTTGATCGTGCCGATTGGTGCTCTCGGTTCGGTGCTGGCGGTGACGAGTGTTGGCCTGTCGAACGACGTGTACTTCAAGGTCGGTCTGATCACCATCATCGGCCTGGCGGCGAAGAACGCCATTCTGATTGTCGAGTTCGCCAAGGATCTCTGGGAACAGGGTTACTCGCTGCGCGACGCGGCCATCGAGGCGGCGCGGATTCGCTTCCGCCCGATCATCATGACCTCCATGGCGTTCATCCTCGGCGTCGTGCCGCTGGTGATCGCCAGTGGTGCCGGCGCTGCCAGCCAGCGCGCCATCGGCACCGGTGTCATCGGAGGCATGCTTAGTGCGACGCTGTTGGGGGTGATCTTCGTGCCGATCTTCTTCGTTTGGGTGCTGTCGCTGCTGCGCAGCACGCCCCATACGCCGTCCACTACTGACGGCCCTGTTGCCCGGATCAAGGACTAAACGCTATGCAACCGATCGTTCTGTTTCGCCCGGCGTTGCTGGTACTGACCCTGACCGTTGCCGGCTGTTCCCTGGCTCCCAACTACCAGCGCCCTGAAGCGCCGGTTGCGGCGAGCTGGACGCCTACCGTCGAGGCAACAGGCAGTTTTGCGGCGGATGTACTGGATTGGAAGACATTCATCATCGACCCGCAACTGCACCGGGTGGTGGACGCTGCCCTCAGTAACAACCGCAGTTTGCGCCAAGCCCTGCTCGATATTGAAGCCGCACGGGCGCAGTACCGCGTGCAGCGAGCCGACCGCTTGCCGTCGATCAACGCCAACGCGACGGGTAGTCGCCAGAGGCTGCCCGCCGATCTATCGAGTAGCGGTCGTTCGGATGTGAGCAGCAGTTACCAGGTCGGCCCCGGCCTGACGGAATACGAAGTCGATCTGTTCGGCCGGGTGCGCAACTTGTCCGAATCGGCCCTGGAGACCTACCTGGCGACCGAAGAAGCGACTCGCGCCACGCAGGTCAGCCTGATCGCCGAAGTGATCGAAGCTTACCTGACTCGCGATGGTGCACAGCGCCGTTTGGCGCTGGTCGAACAGACCCTGAAAACCCGCGAGGACTCGCTGGAGCTGATCAGCCGCCGTCGCCAGGCTGGCACCGCCACTGCCCTCGACTATCAGGAGGCCCTGGGCCTGGCTGAGCAGGCCAAGGCCGAACGCGAGAGCACCCTGCGCCTGCTGCAGCAGACCGACAATGCCCTCGTTCTGCTGGTCGGTACGCCTGATGCCAATAGCCTGCTGCCGGCTGCACCGCGCGATTCGTTGTTAGTGCTGCAGGACATCGCTCCCGGCACGCCCTCGACGCTGATCGAACGGCGTCCGGACATCCTCGCCAGTGAGCATCGCCTCAAAGCGCGCAATGCCGATATCGGTGCGGCCCGCGCGGCGTTCTTTCCGCGCCTATCGTTGACCGGTTCGGTGGGCAGTTCCAGCACCGAGCTATCGGGGCTGTTCGACGGCGGTTCGCGAGCCTGGTCGTTTGCCCCGAGCCTGTCACTGCCGATTTTCGCCGGCGGTCGTAACCGCGCTAACCTTGACTTGGCTGAGGTGCGCAAGGACGCGGCAGTAGCCGCGTACGAAGGCACCATCCAGGTGGCTTTCCGTGAAGTCGCCGATGCCCTGACAGCCACCGACACCCTACGCCGAGAGGAAGCCGCACGGCGTGCTCTGGCTGACTCCAGTGTGGCCGCCATGACGCTGGCGAAAGCTCGCTACGACGGCGGTGTGGACGACTACCTGCGCTACCTCGATGCCCAGCGCAGCACCTTCGGTAATCAGGTAACACTCATCCAGATCAGCACCGAACGGCAGATCGCCCTGGTCGACCTGTTCAAGTCCTTGGGCGGTGGCTGGGAAGAAAGCCCGGCAGGTGTGCAGCCGTAATCGGCACGCCGTGTGATTAATCCGATCTTTCCTGCCTCGCCGACTGAGCGCGCACCTGCTCAGCCTTGGCAAGGCTCAACAAGGAGCAAGACGCATGCTGAACATCGAGTGGCAGAATCAGGTTGCATTGGTCAGTGGCGCTGGTAGAGACCAGGGTATTGGTATGGCGATTGCCCGCCGGCTGGGTGCAGCAGGCGCAAGGCTTATCGTCACCGCCAGCAGCGCGCGGATCGCCGAGCGTGTCGCCGAGTTGCGCAAGGCCGGATATCCGAGCCATCACAGCGATGCCTGACTGGTACAAGACCCTGCGCTATCGCTACTCTGTTTTAGGCGAAAACAGTGATCTGAATAGCCACGTCTTTAACTTGCTAGCCAAGCATGATGGGCGGACGTGGGCTTTAAGAGTCTGGCAAGAGATCGGCTATGACGGCGAGTCGAGCTTTGACATAACCGCCGAACCCTATGATCCCGAAACCTATGTGAACTACGCAAAGCGCTCCAGGCTGCTGCCAAAAGCTGTCAGGCACCGCAGTAATGGCAATTGCTCAGAGGATATAGGTAATGTTTTTGACGGGTGCAGAGGCGCTGGGAATGACGCACCGCCAATGCTTAGACCTGCTGGAAAGCGCCGAGGATACGCTCGACTTTCTGACATCCACGCTGACCTACCTGATCCATGCGGAGGGCCAGCATACACGGCCAAATGCTGCCCTGATCGCCGAGTGGGAAGCGTTGGATCAGGAAGTATTCGAAGTGCAGTATTCGTTACCGGGCTCGGACGTGAAGGTCTATCAGCAGGTCATTGAAACTTATGGTCAGCGCAACCGCGAGCTGCGCCCGGTTGTTGATCGGTACATGGCGAAGTAGCTTGCTGGGCGATGACTTGCGGTACAGGCCGGCCTGCGCCAGAACGTTTGCCGCCCCATTGCCCCCGTACTTCTTCTCTGCACCTATGCCACCCCTCGGCCCGTATCAGCATTGGCCAGATCAGCAGCGGATGTTTATGCAGGTGCTGATTGATCAGTCGGTAAATCTGCTGGGCCTTGGCGGGTAGGCCATCAGGGCTGTGCAGTAGGTCAAGCAACACGCCCACGGCATTGTCATCGTTGAACTCCTGCTGCCGTACACCAAGCAATTGCCACAACAGCGGGCGACGCTCTGCGACCCAGGCCGCAATGCCTTGCTCGGGTAATAGCACCACCGGCGTGAATAGCCCTTCATGGAACTCCGTCACCTCTTTGGTCAGGATGCGGTTCACGGCCTTGTCGAATTGCTCTTTCTGGCGAACGCCTGACTTGTAGCGCGCCGCTGCCGCGCGTTTATCTGCACCTTCCGCCATGAGCGGTGTACTAGGTGCGTGATGCGCACAGAGCTTTCTCCCTGGCAATGGTTGCCGCCAGCACAACGAGCAGAAGTTGAACAGATCGATCCGTTGCTCCCTGTCCGGACGAATCTGACTTTGCACCGGGATCTTCAGTTGGCCACACATGCTGAGGAAGTAGGTGACCTCGATGACGGTCGCAAAGGTGTATTCCCTGGGCGGTAGGGTGGTATGCGAATGGATCAGCTCGACGGCAAGTTGTACCTCGAAGAGCAGCGGGTCGTTGCTCCGACCGAGCACAGACGCCAGCTCCGAGCTAATCATCCAGATGCGATTCCACGTCACGGGCTGTTTCTGATTGAGCACATGCCAATGCTCAGGGGGAATCAGCGGCTGGAGATATTGGCGAATCAAGCGCAGCGCAAGGGTCGGGGTAACCGCCACATCCTCGACGTGCAGATGTATGGCCCACAACGCAACGGCGACCTCTTCGTATACGAAGGTCTCGATGAATTCATCGTCTAGGTAGAGCGGCAAATCAAGTGTCCAATCTGGCTAGTAGTTAAGTATCCACTAACTACCTAGCATGCGGCATCGGGATATTGCAGTTCAGGCAAGGGGATAACGGTGGAGACGATGACACTCATGGAGGTGAGCCAGATTCTCAGAATTTCTGAGCATACGGCGCGCAACCGACTGAGCATGGGCTTGCCGATGCCGCCTTCGTTTCGCGTCGGCCGCCGCCGTTTGTTCCTCAAACAGGAGGTAGAGCGCTGGTTAGCCGAGCAGGCTGGCGTATCGGGTAGCCACAACCGTTGAGCCCCACAAAACCATAGGGAGTCAGGTTATCGATTAACCCATGCGGGTAAACAAAAACAGCGGACGCAAAAAAGGCCCGGAGCAGCAACTCCGAGCCTTTTCTTAGATGACATAAGCACCTTCAACGCTTGTGGATTCTCAGCGTCCTTCTATCGGCTGTCAAGGCCGAGGGGCAGGTATTGCCTGCCGTTCAGCCCCCCACCCACGGGGTACGAAGGAGTATTGATGAGAGTTAGGATTGAACCGCGCCTGCTGCGCGAAGCCGTGCGCCTGCACTATGGTACACGGCTATCGACACGGGAAATCGCCCACAGCATTGGCCTTTCGCGCAACAGCCTCAAGCGCTTACGACGCCACTTGGAAAGCATTGAACTCGATGTGGATCAGCTTGCCGGGTGGAGCGACGAACAGCTTTACCATCACTTGGATATCAAGCCGTTCAACGGCTTTCGCCTGAAAGCCTGCCCTGACTGGAACTGGGTGCATGCGGAAATGCGTAACCCCTGCGTCACCCTAGAACTGCTATGGCGTGAGTGGCGCGCCACCGAGCCAGATGGCATCGCCTATTCGCAGTTCACGGCCAGTTACCGCAGCTTCCTGCAACAGCAGCCATTGGCAATGCGTCAGTTGCATCAGCCTGGCGACAAACTGTTCTTGGACTTCTCTGGGAAGACAATGCCGGTCTATCTGGACGATCAATCGGAGCCTCGGCAGGCGCAAATATTTGTCGGCGTGCTGGGCTACTCCAGCTACACCTTCGCCTGTGCCGTGTGGAGCCAGAAGATTGAAGATTGGATGCACTGTCATGTGCAGGCGTTCAACTTCTTCGCTGGCGTGCCTCGCTTGCTGGTTCCCGACAACCTCAAGGCCGCAGTGATCAAGCATGGCAAGGATGAAGTCCAGCTCAACCTGATCTACCAGCAACTGGCCCACCACTACCAGGCCATCATCCTGCCGGCCCGTCCGCGCAAGCCCAAAGACAAGGGCAAAGTGGAGGCCGGGGTGAAACTGGTCCAGCGCTGGCTGTTGGCGGCCCTGCGCCACCGCCGCTTCTTCAGCTTGGCAGAACTCAACCAGGTCATATTGGAGTTGCTACCGGCGTTCAATCAACGTCCGTTCAAACGCCAGCCTGGTAGCAGTCGGCACAGCCTGTTCGTCGAAGTGGATCAGCCTGCACTCCAGCCCCTGCCAGCCCACACTTACGAGCATGCCGATTGGCGCTTCAAGGTACGGGTGCGCAGTGACTACCTGGTGGAGTACGACAACCACCATTACTCCGTGCCAAGCCGGCTGGTACAGCAACAGGTGGATGTGCGAGCCACCGGACAGGTCGTTGAGGTATTCCACAACCATCTGCGCGTCAGCAGCCATGCCCGCCAGTACATCTCTGGAATCAGCGTGCAGCCGGAGCACCGACCGCCGAACCACCAGTATTACGCTGACAGCGAACCCGCCGCATTGCTGGCTTGGGGGGAGCGAGTCGGGCCTGCACTGCTGCGCCACCTGCAATATCACCTGACCGAGCGTGCTGATGTAGCCAATGGGCACAAAGCCGCCAGCGCTTTGCGCAAGGAGGCTCGCTTGCATGGCGATGCGCGTCTGGAGGAAGCCTGCGCTTACGCGCTGACCATCAAGACCTTCGCCCTGAAAAGTCTGCAATCCATCTTGCGTGAGCAACCCGACAAGCGCCCTGGCCTGAAAGCTCTGCCCAGTTCGACACCCGCTCACGAAAACCTGCGTGGTGCCCATTACTTCGCCGATGAAAAGGATCACTCGACATGCTGAACCAGCAGACCCAAAGCAAGCTCCAGCAATTGCAACTGTCCGGCATGGCCAAGGCCTACCGCGACCAGCTTGAGCAACCGCGCATGCAGGAATTGCCCTTTGATGACCGCTTGGGCCTGATGGTGGATCGTGAACTCAGCGAGCGCGAGAACCGCAAACTGTCGCGGCTACTGAAACAGGCGAAGCTGCGCTATGCCGCGCACCTGGAAGATATGGACTATCGCAGTAGTCGCGGCCTGGATAAGCAAGTGATCGCCGGCCTGGCGGGCTGCGCCTGGATCGGTCAGCAACAGAACCTGCTGCTGACTGGAGCCACCGGCACAGGTAAAAGCTGGCTCGCCTGCGCATTTGGCAGCCAGGCGTGCCGACAGGGCTATTCGGTGATCTACAAAAGTGCCTCGAAGCTCTATGAAGAGCTGCAAATTGCCATTGGCGATGGGTCTCTACCCAAGTACCGAACGGCTTTGAGCAAAGTCCATTTACTCATCCTCGATGACTTCGGACTAGCTCCAGTAGAACCCACGGTGGGATATACCTTGCTGGATATTGTCGATCAGCGCATGCAGACCGGTTCGCTGATCATCACCAGTCAGTTCCCTACAGAGCATTGGCACAGCATGTTCAGCGACGCCACGCTGGCCGAGGCCATCTTGGATCGTATCGTTCACCGCTCGCACCGTATCGGGCTCAAGGGCGAGTCCCTGCGCAAACAGGCTGCCAAGGCATAACCGATAGGCAACGAAGGGGCATTGCCCCTTCGTCATTTTAGCGCCCGCGAAAATAACCGAGTCAGTGACGCTGTATCTCCAAGAGAT
>JAUPLK010000106.1 GCA_030836925.1 Pseudomonadota bacterium | reverse complement strand
ATACACGGTGCAAGTCTAGCCTAGTCGGGACAGTTGGCCCCTCAACGAGAATCACCCTGCAAAGTTGCCACGCATGAACAGCACCTGGAAATACGCCGTCGTCACCTGCCTGATTGTGCTGCTGGGCCCGGCTGTGCCGGCTGCGGCGAAGCCCGAAGCCCCGGCGAGTCCCGCTGTGCTCGACACCACGCCACGCGAGCGGCAGGTAGCCCGCATGGTCACCCGCTTTGTGGAACGCGCTCACTATTCGCGGCTGTCGCTGGACGACTCGTTGTCCGAGGCAACACTGAAGACCTATCTCGAGGCACTGGACGGCAACCGCCACTACTTCCTGCAATCGGATATCGCCTACTTTTCCCGCTACCGCAACTCGCTGGACGAATCGCTTCGCTCCGGCGACATGGATCCGGTCTTCGACATCTTCCGGCTGTACCGCCTGCGCACCCAGCAGAACCTGGGTTACGCGCTCAGCCTGCTCGATCAGGAGCCGGACTTCAGCGTCGATGAAGACTACGTTTTTGACCGCAAGGACATGCCCTGGCTCGCGACGCCTGCCGAGATGCAGGACCTGTGGCGCCGGCGAGTCAAGAATGATGCACTCGGCCTGATGCTCGCCGACAAAAGCTGGAAAGAGACGGCCGGGATACTCCGCAAGCGTTATACCCGCGTACTCGATCGCGTGAACAAGCTCGACAGCGACGATGTCTTCGAGACCTTCATGAATGCCTTCGCGATGACGCTCGATCCGCATTCCAACTACCTGTCGCCGCGGCAGTCGGAGGAATACAAGATACAGATGAGCCTGTCCTATGAGGGCATCGGTGCCTCCCTGCAACTCGACGAGGAGTTCGTGCAGGTGATGAATGTCATCCCCGGTGGACCGGCTGCCGTTGACGGCCGGCTGAAGGCTACCGACCGCATCACCGCAGTCGGCCAGGATGACGGCAATGAGATGGTCGACGTGGTGGGCTGGGAGCTTGACGACGTCGTGCAGAAGATCCGCGGCCCGGGCGGCAGCAAGGTGCGCCTGCAGATTCTTCCCGGCGGCGCAGCACCGGGCGTGACTGAATACGTCCTGGAACTGACCCGCGACAAGATCAAGCTCGAGGAACAGGCCGCCAAAAAGGAGGTCATCAAGCTCGAGCGTGACGGCGAACCCGTGAACGTCGGCGTGATCAGCGTACCGAGCTTTTATCAGGACTTCGAGGCCCGCAATCGCGGCGACAAGGACTATGTGAGCACCACGCGCGATGTCCGGCGCCTGATCGGCGAGCTGCGCAAGGACAAGATCGACAGTCTGGTGCTGGATCTGCGCGGCAATGGTGGCGGCCACCTGACCGAAGCCACGGCACTGACCGGGCTGTTCATCAACCAGGGCCCAGTCGTGCAGTTGCGCGATACCAACGGCCGCATCGAGGTTCTGGACGACCCGGAACCGGCAGTGGCCTACAACGGACCGCTCATCGTGCTGGTCGACCGCTTCAGCGCCTCCGCCTCGGAAATCTTCGCGGCCGCCATCCAGGACTACCGGCGCGGCATCGTCATCGGCCAGCAGACCTTCGGCAAGGGTACCGTGCAGAACCTCTATGAGCTGGACCAGTATTCACACAGCCGGGCCGATCGCGGGCTTGGCCAGCTGACGCTGACGATCGGCAAGTTCTACCGCGTCAATGGCGGCAGCACCCAGCACCGTGGGGTCATTCCCGACATCGTCCTGCCCTCGGCAATCGACGCCGTAACCATCGGCGAAAGCAGCCGCGATCGCGCCCTGCCCTGGGACCAGATCGCCGCCACCCGCTTCCAGACGAGTCAGCCGCTCGACGCCGCGATCGCCGCACTGACCCGCTACGAGAACAAGGAACTTGCCGGCGACCCGGACATGCGGCATCTCGAAGACAGCATCGCGGAGATCGATGAACTGCGCGCGCGCAAGCAGATCTCGCTCAATCTCGCTGAGCGAAAAAACGAACGTGAACGTGAGCAGCGGGTGCAACTCCAGCGCGAAAATACCCGGCGGACGGCGCGGGGCCTGCCAGCACTGGAATCCCTCGACAAGCTCAAGCCGGACGAGCAGCCGGATGTGCTGCTGCAGACTGCGGCACGCGTGGCATCCGAGTATTCGCGGATCAGCGCTGCCAGTCAGGGCCTGCTCACCAGGTCAACGCCACCCGCCACGGCGCCTTGAGGCCATCAGTTCAGCAGCACTGAGTAGATCTCCCAATACTCGTCGCCGAGCACGTTGACGGCCAAACGGCGATCATTGGCGGGGACCGGACTGTCCGCCGTTGACAGGAGCACCGGGATATCGGCACATGAGGCTGCGATGGGCACGGTATCCGCGTCACGCAGATATTCGACCTGCCTGCGCAGGTACTCGGCCCGCGCCCGCACCAGCAGCGGCAGATCATCCAGCTCATCGAGCCGCTGCAGGACTTTCGCCACCTGCTGACCGGTCTGGTGACAGGTTTGCAGGTCACCGTAGCGTACGTCATTGACCTGGCGCAACGATGCATCGCGCGCCATATGGGCGACGTTATGCGACGTAAGCTGCACCACCAGTTCCTGCGCCAGGGCGATGACAGAGAGATTGACCAGCCGCTTGCTGTCCGTGTCGATCGTGGCGGCAGGCGTCACCGACTCCCTGAGTTTTTCGTGCCGGGCCTTCTCATAGCGCTCGATCTGTGACTGTACGCCGGCCAGCGCGGCGTCCAGAACCGCCTGCGCATGCTCGCAGCGGCGACGGGCAAGCAGATTCCAGAAGCTCGTCAGTCTGGCCTGCTGCAACCGGACCCCATGCAACTCGGCCTCGATCGCGACACGACGTTCGATCAGGGGCACCAGACGCTGTTCAATCGATGCCAGCGCGATCTTGCGATGCTCCTCGAAGCGTGCGGTCTCGCGTCGCAACTCGGCTTCCTGCTGGCGGGCACTGAGCTCCCGTGCGAGGCGGGCCAGGCGACGCCGGCAGTATTGCCACACACCGCGAAGCTGGAAAAATACCGTGGCATTTGCCGCCCGTTCCGGGTCAGCCAGCAGTCCTTCAAGCTGTTCCAGACGCTGTTGCCACCGGAGCGTCGACCCCTCCTGCTGCCGCAACTGGTCGGCCAGAGAGGCGCGGTCCCGCTGCAACCGGGCAAATTCGCGCTTCAGCTCCGCGCGGTTCCAGAACAGCTGCAGGAGCCGCTCATCCTCCACGGGCTTGCGGCGAAAAAGCAGTTGCTGGGCGATGGAGGCCATTCGGTGCTGCAGACCTGGGAACCGGCACCCGAAACTAACCAGTTCCGCGTCTGGCGGCGGTGAAGCAATCGACAGTTTTTCAGGCTGCGGCGGGTGCTGGAGACCGGAACCGGTGCCCCATATCCTGCAGATAATCCAGCCACTTGCCGAACATGATGTTCTTCGACCAGCGGCGATCAAGCTCCCGGGAACTGTCGTTCATCAGTTGCCGGAGAGTGTCGTGACGCGGGGCATTGATCCAGCCCAGCACCTCGACCATGCGCGCATCCAGATATACCCGTATGCGCAGATCCGGATCCGCCACCCAACCGGCCGCATCCTCGAAGTGGTAACTGAGTCGCAGATCGAGCGTATAACGGGTTACGGAATCGACAACCAGATGAAGGTCGAGATCATGCGGCGATGTGGACACCGTCCGGGAGGCGGCCGCAAGCCGCTCCGGCGGCAGCATGGGCGTCAATCCGGACAGCTTGAGGAAGTTGCCTTCGTACAACGCCATCAGCGCACCAAGACTGCGTGGCGCAACGATGCATTGTGGAACAATGTAGCTGTCTGCAATCACGTTTTGACTATAGCACGATGGCTCATGCACACTTTTCACGGACACGTGTCCAACACTAAAGCAAAATCCAACGGGGTCTGTGATCGTGTCCACGCTTGACATCACTCATATCAACTGCACACCCTTCCAGGATCAGCGGCCCGGCACTGCCGGGCTGCGCAAGAAGGTCAGCGTGTTCCGGCAACCGCACTACCTGGAATGCTTCGTCCAGGCGATCTTCGACACGCTCAAGCTTCCGCAAGGTGCGCGTCTGGTAATCGGCGGCGACGGCCGGTACCACAATGCCGAAGCGATACAGACCATCATCCGCATCGCTGCTGCAAATGGCATTCGCGAAATCATCGTCGGACAGAACGGACTGCTGTCGACACCCGCTGCGTCACTGGTGATCAGGAAGTACAAGGCTGCGGCCGGCTTCATACTCACGGCCAGCCACAACCCCGGCGGACCAGACGGTGATTTCGGCCTGAAATTCAACACCCCGAGCGGCGGTCAGGCCACCGAACAGGTGACCGAAGCCGTGTTCAGGACCAGCCAGCAGCTCAGCGGCTACCGGATCGCCAGTTTGCCGCCTGTAGACCTGGTCCGCACGGGCAACACGAAATGCGGCGAGCTGGACATCCAGGTCATTGACCCGGTTGCCGACTACGCCATGCTGATGCAGGAACTGTTTGATTTTGCCGCGATCCGCACCTGGCTCCAGGACGGCCATCGCATCCGCTTTGACGCCATGCACGGTGTCACCGGACCCTATGCGCGCAGGATTCTGGTCGACCTGCTCGGCTGCCCGCCGGACAGCATCCTGCACGCAGAATCCCTGCCTGACTTCGGCGGGCTGCACCCGGATCCAAACCCCATTGATGCCGCCGAGCTGGTGGCAGAGTCCCTGCGCCCGGATTCGGCAGACCTGCTGGCCGCATCGGATGGCGACGGCGACCGCAACATGATTCTCGGTCCCGGCTTTTTCCTGTCACCCGGCGACAGCGTGGCGATGATGCTGGCATCGCTGCAGCTGCTGCCCGGATACCGCAACGGCGTCGCCGGGGTCGCACGTTCGATGCCAACCAGCCGCGCACTCGACGTGGTTGCTGCCGAGCTCGGCATTCCCTGCTACGAGACACCGACCGGCTGGCGATTCTTCTGCAACCTGCTTGAAGCCGGACTGATCGGCCTGTGCGGTGAGGAAAGCTTTGGCACCAGTTCTGCACATGTGCGCGAGAAGGATGGCCTGTGGGCGGTACTGTTCTGGATCAACCTGCTGGCGGCAAGGCATCGCAGCCTCAAGCAGATCGCCGACGAGCACTGGCGCCACCATGGCCGCCATTACTACCAGCGCTGGGACTACTACACGGCCGATACCTCACGCGCCAACGCAATGCTCGGGGCATTGCGAAGCGCATTGCCGGGCCTTTGTGGCCGGCAATTCGGGACGGCGCAGATTGAAAGCGCCGATGATTTCCACTATCGGGATCCGGTCGATGGCAGCGAATCCGCCCATCAGGGCATTCGCCTCGTGTTCAGTGACGGTGCGCGGATCGTCTACCGGCTGTCCGGCACGGGCACTGCCGGTGCAACACTGCGCGTCTACCTCGAACGCCATGTCCGCGATGCAGCCGCAATCGACCGCCCGACCAGCGAGGTCCTGGCACCCCTGGGCAACCTGGCCGCCGCACTGGCCAGAATCGGTGAATTCATCGGGGCCGACGCACCAACCGGCATGATCTGAGGAAAGGCCGATGACCAACCTATGGCCGCGCCCGGCGCTCGATGCCGGTCGTGCTGAGAATGCGGCTGGCAATTTCCTCGATGGAAAACTGCGTGGTATCGACCCAGGCGATCTGGTAACGACTGTAGAGCGCCTCGGCTCCTCGCAGCTCGTAGCGCACCTGCTCGGATGAGGCATAGCGCCCGTCCGGGCGCCGCTCGCGACGGATCTGCTGCAGGCGTTCCGGCGAGATGCTGAGGCCGAACAGCTTCTGGCGATGAGGCTCGAGCACCTTCGGCAGGCGGCCGGTTTCAAACTCGTCGTCGGACAGCGGGTAGTTCGCGGCGAACACACCATAAGTCAGCGCCAGGTACAGGCAGGTCGGGGTCTTTCCGGATCGCGAGACACCCAGCAGGATCACATCGGCCCGTGCGTAGTCATTGGTGCGCGCACCATCGTCATTGTTGAGCGCGAAGTTCGTGGCCTCCATGCGCTGGTCATAACTCCCGGTGTCTTTCATGCCGTGGGCCCGACCGGAGGTATGCGAGGAGCGGACCAGCAGTTCGCGCTCCATCGGCCCCAGGTAGGTGGCGAAGAAGTCGAGG
>JAUPLK010000105.1 GCA_030836925.1 Pseudomonadota bacterium | reverse complement strand
CAGATTGTGGACATCCACACGGCGCCCGTTGAGGGCGACCAGCTCGTCACCGGCCGAGATCCCGGCGAGCTGTGCAGGGCCGCCGTCAGCAACATGACTGACCGTTGCCCGACCATCGGTATTTTTCAGCCTGAATCCGAGCCAGGCGCGAGGCTTGCCCTTTGCGCGCCCGCACGTCCCGCCGGCATCGCTCGCGCTCTCCTGGCTCCGCATATGCAGAAGCACGCCAAACTGGGCGAGCAGGATACCCAGCGGCGGATCCACCATCGTCCGCAGGTTTTGATGGAAGAAGGCCTTGAGGTCCAGTCCACAGACCTGCTCAACCAGACGCTCAAAATCCCCGTCTACCAGACCACTGCTGCCATCGGCACCAAACTCTCGCCATAGCTCACGCATTACGGAATCCAGCGAGTGAGTCCCGCTGGAGCGCAGCCTTATTTCCAGATCGAGCGCCAGCGCCACCAGGGAGCCCTTGAGGTAATAACTGACGGTTGCATTAGGCGAATTCTCATCTGGCCTGTAGAACTTGATCCAGGCATCAAAGCTCGCGTCTTCCAGCGTCTGGTAGCGGCGGCCACTGGCCCTGTAAAGTTTGGTCAGACTGCGCCCGAGCACCTCGAGATATTGCTCCCGGGTGATCAGACCGGCCCGCAGCAGCGCCAGATCATCGTAGTACGAGGTAACGCCCTCGAATATCCAGAGTTGGCGCGTATATGCCTCCCGCGACAGGTCTGCGTCGGCAAGCTCCGCCGGCCGGATCCTTTTTACATGCCAGGCATGGAAGTATTCGTGACTCACCAACCCGAGGAACTGGCGATAGCCGGAGTCTGCATCTGGCTCACCGGGGCGCGGCAGATCGTCCCGCCGGCAGATCAGGGCAGAGGACGCGCGATGCTCAAGCCCCCCGTAACCTTCGGCAACGGTGCGCAGCAGGAAGCGATAACTGGTCATTGGGGCAGGCCGGCCAAAAAAATCGATATGCCATGTACAGATACGCGCCAGATCAGCACGCAGCCGGGCTTGGTCAACGACCGGTTTGTCAGGCATTGCCAGAGCGTGGGGGACTCCGCCCGCCTCGAAGTCAATCACGGTCAACCGGCCCATGAGTACCGGATGATCGATCAGATCTGCATAACCGGCAGCATGGAATGCACCAAATTCGCCTGCGGCACCGGTCAATCGCGGCAGACTCGTCGCCAGCTGCCAGGCGATGCCGGGTGGCAATTCCGGTGGGTCGATATGCACAACGTAACTGGCCTGCTCCTGCCCGCAAACCTGCAGGAAAAGACAGACCCCGTTGAAGAAACCTGAATCGCCGTCGAGCCAGGCACCACGCACGGATGTGTCTGCGGCATACACCACCACGGTCACCAGCAGCACGCCGCTCACCGGAGCGACTCGCCAGCTGTGCTTGTCCAGCTTGCGCAGTGCAACCGGATCACCCACGCTCGTGGCTGCAATCTGCACGATGTGTCGGGCGTAGTCACGAATCAGATAACTGCCGGGTATCCAGGCCGGCAGCCTGAGCACCTGGCCGTCCGGATCTGGGTGCTCTATCCGGCAGCTCACCTCGTACAGGTGCGCACCGGGGTTGAGTGGACGGACGTGATACACGACCGGAACCTGGCTGACTGGATTGTTCATGGATCGGGATGCTGCCGGGAAGCTGTGGACAGGGAGTCTAGCTGAGCCTGACGCGGGAGGTGGATCTCCGCCAGCATGCATCGCACACCGCCACCGCCCACGCGCTCGATGGTGGCAACATCGACCGGCAGCAGTGCCGCGTGTCGCTCCAGCACGCGCAGCTGCGCGGTCCGGAAGCTTTTCAGTGCGGTCTCAGACAGCACCAGCACAGGGCCGCCAGCAGAATCCACCTCCAGACAGTTTGCTGCAAAATGCCGAACCTGGTCGGCCGACACCTCAATCAGGCTGCGCTTGGTAGCCTTCAACTCTGCACAAACCGCCCGGCGCACAGCCGCTCCCTGTATCGCCTCGCTGCAGAGTATTGCGAAGTGCTGCCCGAGACTCATCAGCACATTGGTGTGATAAACCTCACCGGCACCAAGGCGAGCGTCGAAAGCCACGATCCGGTATCCGGCAAGGCGGCTGAACTCGTCCAGCGCCGACTGGTGTGTCCGGGCCGAACGGGCGGCAAAGGCTGTGCCGTGCAATCGATCGAGGACCAGGCTGCCGGTTCCCTCGAGAAAGCTGCCGGCCTGTTCAAGCCAGGACAAATCAATCACCCGGCGCAACTCAAACCTGCCCTCTGCGGCAATCCGCTTCAGGAGATCCGGGCGACGCTCCGCGCGCCGGTTGCGTACCGCCATCGGGTACAGTACAGCCGTTCCATCGTTATGGGTGGACACCCAGTTATTCGGAAAAACGGCATCCGGTGTCGACCGATCGGGAAGGTCTGGAACAACAATAACCTGCACGCCAACCCGGTCCAGCGCCGCAACCACACCATCGAACTCGTGCAATGCCCGTAGCGACAACTCCACGGCAGAATATGATGGAGCCTTCTGGAATTGATTGGATGGGGCAGTCTCGGCATTGGGACCGAAGTGACTGGGCCGGATCATGAGCAGATGCCGGGTCACCTGTGTCGAGTCGCACAACTGCTCTGCAGGGCTCATTTCAGGATCCGCTTCAGACCTTCCACTTGTATTGCATTTCGAAAGCCGGCGCGTATATTACCGGCCGACCGAGACAGAAACGTCAGTCACATATCACGACACATCACAGTAAGACGTTGCCCCCTGCAGGGACTCCAGTTGCTACTGTCTCGAAAAATCTTCAACGGTTGTTCTGCCCAGACGAGGTGATCTCGATGCCGAGAGTGTTGTCCGTTGTGGACAGGTCCGTTCCGGATTCCATCGCTGGCCCGGCCGACAGCGAAGAACCGCCGGGTCCAACGGCGGGAGTTACAAACGCAGTAATTTCCCCGCCCATCACCCCTCCGGCGGTCAACCTCAGCGCCGTACCCACATCAAAACACACCGTCCCCAGACTCACCGTCAGCGCCCGGAGCGATGCCTTCCGTCGCCAGTTCTACCCGCAGGCAGGGCTGCGCGACTGGAATGACTGGCGATGGCAGAACCGTCACCGGGTTCGCAGTCTTCCGGATCTGGACCGGATGTTTCGCCTGACCGATGACGAGCGGCAGGCCATCGAGGCCCGCCATGGCGCCTTGCCCCTCGGCATTACCCCGTACTACGCCAGCCTCATCGATGCGGAGAACCCTGCACAGGGTCTGCGCAGGACGGTAATCCCGGTATCGGGGGAGTACCTGAAATCCAGGGGAGAATCAGATGATCCGCTCGGTGAGGACTCCAGCAGCCCGGTCCCCGGGCTCGTGCACCGGTATCCGGACCGGGTACTGCTGCTGGTTACGAATTTCTGTTCCGTGTATTGCCGTTACTGCACGCGCGCGCGCATGGTCGGCTCGGTAGGCGAGCGCAGCATCCGCAAACACGACCTGGAGAAAGCCATCGATTACATCGCGGCAACCCCGGTCGTCCGCGACGTGCTCCTGTCCGGCGGCGACCCCCTGAGCCTTGACGACGAACGCCTTGAGTGGATTCTGAAGCGGTTGCGGCAGATTCCGCATGTCGAGTTCATCCGGATCGGTTCGAAGCAGCCGATCGTGCAGCCCCAGCGCATCACGCCGGCACTCGCCCGCATCCTCAAGCGCTACCATCCGCTGTGGATGAGCCTGCACTTCACCCACCCGGACGAATTGACGCCCGAGGTTGCTGAAGCCTGCGCACGGCTGGCGGATGCCGGAATTCCGCTTGGCAGCCAGACCGTGCTACTCAAGGGCATCAATGACAACCTCGCGACCATGCGGGCACTGGTCCACGGGCTGCTGCGCATACGGGTCCGACCCTATTACCTGTATCAATGCGACCCGATTTCCGGCTCGTCACACTTCCGCACGCCGGTCGCGAAGGGCCTGGAGATCATCCGCGGGCTGCGCGGCCATACCACCGGCTACGCAATACCGACCTATGTGATCGACGCCCCGGAGGGCGGCGGCAAGATTCCGCTGGCGCCCGACTACGTCGTGGGGCGTGACGGGGATGATCTGCTACTCAGCAATTACGCCAACGGCTCCTATCGTTACCCGGATCCCCGACCAGAAAGCCCCGGATGCGAGTCGGCCTGACCTATGATCTCCGCGACGAATATCTCGCCGCGGGATTCAGCGAGGTCGACACTGCAGAGTTCGACCAGCCCGAAACCATCGACGCCATTGCCGATGCGCTGGAGCGGCAGGGACTGACCGTCGACCGGATCGGCAACGCGCAGCAGCTGACCAGCCGGCTGGCGGCAGGCGACCGCTGGGACCTGGTCTTCAACTTCTGCGAAGGGCTGTATGGCTTTGGCCGGGAGTCGCTGGTACCGGCACTGCTGGACGCCTGGCAGATTCCCTATGTGTTCTCCGATCCGCTGGCCTGCGCACTGACCCTGCATAAGGGCATTGCCAAGCATGTGGTCAGGGACTGCGGTATCGCCACAGCAGACTTTGCGGTTGTCGAGACCCCTGCCGATATCGCCCAGGTCGGGCTCCGCTATCCGCTCTTTGCCAAACCGGTAGCAGAAGGGACCGGCAAGGGTATTTCAGCAGCCTCCCGCGTGGATTCACCAGCAGGACTGGAGACCGTGTGCTTGAGACTGATGGGGCAATACCGGCAGCCAGTGCTGGTCGAGGAATTTCTGCCAGGCCGCGAATTTACGGTCGGACTGATTGGAACGGGCCCGGCAGCCGAAGCCCTCGGGACAATGGAGGTTCATCTCGGTCCGCAGGCTGACCCGGGGATCTATACCTTCGACAACAAGGCGCACTGGGAAGGGCGTGTGAGCTATGCGCTGCTGACCGAGGCGCCTTTACTGCAGGCCGTCGAAGCACTGGCAGTGAGGGCATGGCGGGCACTGGGCTGTCGCGATGGCGGTCGACTCGACATCCGCCTGGACGCAGCAGGGACACCCAACTTCATCGAAGCCAATCCACTGGCGGGCCTGAACCCCGGGCACTCTGACCTGCCTTTTATCTGCAGGTTCAAGGGTATCTCTTTTGACGAACTGATTAGGCGCATCGTCGCTTCGGCGCTGAGTCGCTGCACACAGCCCGCTATCAGCCGGCCCGGGACGCCTTCCAGGTGAACGCGGTCAATAAAGTCCTCATCATTCATAACGACGTCAGCGATGAATCGCCGGCGGATGCCCGCGATATCCTGGATCAGATCCGGTGCGTAACCGAGGCTCTGCATGCAGAGGGATACCAGACAAGCCTGCTGGCGATCGACCTGAACCTGGATGTAGCGAAGCGGCAGCTGCAGGCCGAACAGGCTGATGTGGTCTTCAATCTGGTGGAAGCGATAGACGACAGTGGTCAACTGGTGCCAATCGCCACCGCACTTCTCGATCACCTGTGCACCCCCTATACGGGCGCCTGCACGGAAGCGTTGATACTCACTTCCAACAAGATACTGACCAAGCAGTGGTTGCGGCTGCACGATATCGCCACCCCGGACTGGTGGGACCCGGATACGCCTTCACCAGTGGCGCCGGCACCCGGTCGCTGGATAACCAAGCCGCTGTATGAGGATGCCTCCATCGGCATGGACGATGCTTCGGTAGTTGCCGATTTCAGCCTTGTGGCAGGACGAATCGCCGAAAAGCAGCAACTACGTCCCTGCCGCTGGTTTGCGGAGCAATTCATCGAGGGTAGGGAGATCAACGTCGCACTGCTGGGGGGCAGCGAGGGCCCCGAAGTTCTTCCCATTCCGGAAATCGAGTTCCTGGATTTCCCCGCTGACAAACCGCGGATTGTCGGGTACGCGGCGAAGTGGGCCGAGGATTCCTTTGAGTGCCGGCATACGGTCAGGCGTTTCGTAGACCCGGACAAGGAAGCGCGGCTTTGTCGACAATTGGGGGCGATCGCGCTGCGCTGCTGGGATGTCTTTCAGCTCCGCGGCTATGCGCGGGTTGATTTCCGGGTAGACGCCAGCGGGCGGCCCTGGGTTCTGGAGATCAACGCCAACCCCTGCATTTCGCCAGATGCCGGCTTTGCAGCCGCTCTTGCCGAACGGGGCATTCCATACTCAACCGCCATCCGGCGAATCATCGCCGAGGCGCAGGCGCCCCACGGCATCTGATGCCAACACGGGCATTCAG